>QCUF01000001.1 GCA_003210825.1 Prochlorococcus sp. AG-676-P15-1
AGTTTTACCACAACATTCAGATCACGCTGGGGTTATGTGGCATGGTACATATTTTGATTGGCTTGAAGAAGGGAGGATCAATGCACTTTCAAAAGCAGGTATAAATTATGTTGACCTTACAAAAAAAGGTTTTGAGTTACCTTTAATAAATACTTCAATAAAATATATATCTCCCTTATTCCTTGGAGATACTATAAAAATAGAAACTATATTTAAAATAAGCAAAAGTCCAAAGATAAATATTCATTCAAAATTTATTAACAAAAGCAAAAAAGTTTTGACCATTGCTGAGGTTAATTTAGTTCTAATAAATAAAAAAAGTTTTTCTATCATAAGGAAAAGGCCTGATTTTATATCAAAAGCTTTTTTAAAATTAAACGGATAAGATTATAGTTAGTTAATTTAATAATTATTTAGAGCAATTAAATTCTATTCACTAATGAAGGATATATTTCTTGCCCTGGATTCATATCAATATCAGATGGAATCAACTTATCAGGAAAAATCTTCTCTAACTAATCTTTTTATTGAAAACAAATTTATAGGGTGGCTAGGTCTTTTTATTGTATTTTTTTCAATCTTTGCAATTATTATTTTTCAATTTCTTGAATGGGAAAGTAATGACAAAAATAAGGAATAAAAAAAGACTTGACTTATAATAAATATAAATATTTTATAAAATGGCGATTTACTTAAAAATAACTAATCCAACTGAAGTTGTAAAAAAAAAGACCTCTAAATGGTTATCAGACATAACACCAGAAAGAATTGATCGCAAATTAGTTGAAGACGAAGTTATTAAAGGTATTATTGAACAATTAACGTTGGAAGGTATTGAAGGCGAAATCTCAGCAATAAATGGTTTTGATGTAAAAGACTCTACATTAATCACAAAAAATGATTTTATAATTAGAAAAACAAAATCTTTTTAAATAAAAAATAATAAATAAAAAATAATGAATAATATTTTTATTATTTTAATTTCTCTAATTTTGTTATTTTTGATAATTATTTTTAGAGCTTTTCTATTAAAAAAAAGAAAAGGTAAATTAAATAATGCCTTAAATGCAAATTACTTCCTTGAAACGATAAATAGACTCATAGAAGAAAATAAATACAATCTATTGGAGGAAAGAATTAGATTAAAAGTTATTGATGCTTATGGTAACGAAGACTTGAAAAAGTGGATTGGTAATCCCCCTCTCGATGAAAAATTAATTGAGCGAAGCATCAATAATGAATCAAAAAGGTTAAAAGAAGGTATTCCATACTTTTGGGAAAAAGTCATTTTAAGAGAATTTTCAGGTCCAGACATTTTTTTTGAAAAATGGAAAGCTTATCGCAAAATTAATCCAATTATTGATGATGAAATAATAGGAGAGAGTAGAGTTTTGGAGAATGAAGACTGGTTTATATTCATAGCAAGTCAAATAGAAAAAACGTGTTTAAATTTAATAGAAAATAATACATCGAAGAATAATAATCAAAACTATAAAAAAGGAATTATATTTGAAAATCAATGTATGGAAATTCTCAAAAAGAATGGGTGGAAAGTGAAAGAAACACCTATTACCGGAGACCAAGGAGTGGATTTGATTGCCTCTATCGATAATTTAAGGATTTGTATTCAATGTAAAAATCATAAAAAAGCAGTAGGCAACAATGCTGTTCAAGAAATTTCTGCTGGTAAATTATATTGGAAAGGAACTCATGCGGTATTAGTATCAAAATCTGGCTTTACTAAATCTGCACAAAAACTAGCTAGAGCTAATAAAGTGAAACTAATAAATGATTTTGAATTAAAAGATTTAGAAAATCTACTAATTTAGTTAAATTAAATAAGTTGAGATATCCCTTCCTTATATAAAACAAGTGTCGTAAAAATTCCAGAAGCCCATATTAAACCTCTCGCAATAGGAATATTTAAAACGTAAGCGCCAATATACAAGAAACGTAAAAGAGGGTGCATCCAAGCAGCTATTAACGAGAGGTTTGAATCAGGTAAAGTAATTAAACAAAGTATGCAAGCTGGAGCATGAATAGAAATGCTTTCCCAGCAATTCTGATGACACCAAACTGCTCTTTTACCAAAGTCTGGCAATTGATCAAATAATGCTCTTGGTGCAGACATATTCTCCACAGAATAACCAGCTTTGATTCTTCCTAGAGTCAAGGGAATTGTCGATAGTAATACAACCACAACAGACAGGCAAAGACTCCAAGCAAAAACTATTGGCATATATTTAAATATTTAATTTAATTTAGCTTAGTAAATTAGTACTTATTAATGCGGAATAATATTTAATATTTAAAAACTAATGTTTTAATTTATATTCATAAGCTATATTAATATCCTTATGAACATTTCAAAAATATTAACAATACTACTTGGTAGTATTTTAATTTATCTAACTTTTTTATTTTTAGGATTTAATTTAAAAAATAAAAATATAAAGGCACAAAATCTAACTAAAAAAGACAAGTAATTGTTTTCCACTAGAAATTTTTCATTATTTTTTTTTGATCATATTTTATGGAATTACAAAAGATTATTAATTATATTAAATTCAAGAATTTTAGTAAAAATCTATTCTGTTTTAGATAAAAATAATGAAAAAGATCTATAAATTTATAAAAAGTTTTATATTCATATCATTATGGCTAATAATCTCTTCTTATTTACAAAAATATTGGAATACATTCCACTGGGAATATATATACCTTAATTTAAGAACAATTTTTGATAAAGAGTTTTGGTTCGATTTGGAAAGATACCTATTTGGACTTGACCTAGGTTATTGGATAGAGGAATTATTAAAATTTTTGTCATATGAAATACCCAAAGAGACCTTTAAATATGTGCCAATATTCTTTTTTTTAAAATATATTTGGATTAAAAGATAAAAATAATTTAGAGAGACTCAATAAATTCTTGAAATCTTTCAAATAAGATATTGTCTTTAATTCTTCTGAGAATAAATAAAGTTCCTTTATCACCCCTGCAAATTCTAAGATTTTTGCTTAAAAAAGTAATTTCTAACCATCCTTTTTGTTCTTTTTTAATCTTATTTAAAGCGTTTATTTTCCTTATTCCAATATAAGGTCCAATAATTCCAGCATGAGTAAAACTAACTCCAATTTTCTTTTCATTTAAAGAACTCAATTTTGCTACTATTCCTGTTCCAATAATTGAATTAATCCCTCTGGGCTTGAGTAAATTCAAACCATTTAGATTTAAGGGATCAAGAATTTGAAGATTATCAACTAGCGGAGAGTAATTTAGAAATGGAGCATTTGAACTGCTCCATCTAAGCTCCCATACTCCTTTTAACTTCTCAATATCCATATTGAGAGAAAATTTTGATTCCTTTTCTAATTCTTCAGCCATATTTTTAATCTTTTTTGTTTTAGGACTTGAAAGGATTAAGTCCAATAATTGTTGTTCGAAATTCATTTAAAAAGTTTTACAAAATAACCTGAGCAAAAATACTTACATTGATGTGCTATATTCTACTGAAAATGTTTTGATTCCATGACAAAGAGTTACTGGCTTAAGAAAATATCCATACCAAATGCTGATTTGTTTCTCGAATACATAAGGACAGTCTTGCCATGGATAAGATCTGTAGGTGGGGTTGTAGTAAAAAAAGATATTACCCAAAATTCCAACTCACACAAGTGGGATGGTGGCCAACTAGGAATGGTAATTGAATTTGAATCTAAGATAGCTGCAAAAAGAGCTTTTTATTCAGAGGTATTTCAAAACTATTTGAAATCTAGAGATTTAATGGAACTAGTGACAATAAGCACTCTTTAGTATTAAAAAAAATAATTCTCTCATAATAATATCTGCCGACAAAAATAAAAAAATTAATTATCGCAAATTAAGTATTTATTACTAGTTAGTAATTTTTGTAATGGTTATAACTTCATTGTTTATGAAATATTTAGCAAAATCTAAAGTAATAATCAAAATTAAATTAAATGAATTACTCCACCGAACAAGAAGATTATTTAATGACAACCCCATATACAAAAAAAATTCAAAAAAAATTTAAGGAAGTCAAAAATTTTCTTGAGAAAAACGGATTTAACCCATCTTCCCAAGGACTAATGCAGGATATTATTAGTTCTCAAGAATATATTTCCAAAAATGATCTATGAAAAAATGTTTTTTTCATAGATTTTTAAAATAATAAATCCCACCTATTAAGAAAGGTAATAATATCCCTAAGAATAAGAGAAATGAATTCTTAGACTCTCCTTGTGTTATTAGATTTATTTCTGGTTCAATTGCAAATCCATTTTGTCTTCCACCGCTTTCTGTTGTATAACCTTTTTTATTCATGACTAAAAAATTTCATACCATTATTGCATGTATATTTTTTTTTATAAAAAAATTTTACATTTAGAAAAATTTTTAAATTTTCTAATAATTATTAGTTAATTTCAATTTTGGATTTTAATTTAGCAGCTTTTTTAAGTAAACCAACAATTTCTTTTCTACCATTAGCTTGTTCTGCTCTATTAATTAAATCACTATATCTTTTGGTAATTTCTCTATGGTTCATAAAATAAATGTATTGATAATATTATAAAAAAAGAATTAAAAATTTTTTGTATAAAAGATATCAAAATCCTTTTTAAATTCCCTTAAATTATTTACCTAAACCAACCTTTCTTTTTAGGCTCTTCTACAACTTTTACTGGATCTACTTTTTTACCAAATAATCCCTTTTTCTTTGGTTTCACATCCTCAGTTATCAGTTCTTTTTTTCTACCAAATAATCCTTGCTTTTTAGGTCTATCCTCTAAATCTTTTTTCTGATTTACTTTTTTAACAGGTGATTTAGATTGATTCTGTATTGGTTTTTTACCATCTGATAAAAGCTGATAGAGAAAATATCCAAAAACACCAAAAAATCCTATTGCTTGGACTAAGGCGGTACCGATATTATCAAACATTGGCGATTCTAGTTTTTTAATGAAGTAATCTATTAATTATGGAAAAATATTTTTATAAATGCGGAACAAAATAATTCAGATTTATGAATTAAAAATTAAGATATGAAATTTTTTTTTAAATAAAACTATTTATAGTAATTAACTAGATCGATTATTAAAATCGTAAGGAGAGAAATTCCCAAGATGTACGGAGCAAAAGGATATTTATTCAAGATTTGATTTAAATTACTTTTTGAATCCTTTTTTGCTACTTTCTTCTCTCTAGGCGGCAATCCTAATTCTTCTCTTCTTTTAGCTTCTCCCATGTTTTAAGATATGTACTTTAAAACAAATATAGTACAGATATATATATGTTTAAACAATACTTAGATCTTTGCTAAATTCGATCACAAGTTTAATTAGAAATTTAGTTAAAATATACCTATAAATAAAAAAAAATGATAGAAATAGTTTGGTCAGTAAATATAATGGTTGCAATTTTAATTAGTGGAGTTGGCTGGGTCTTATATTATATTTTCACTTACGACCAGAAATATACCTCTTAATATCAAAATGGCTGAAAAAGATTTAGTTAATTTCCTAAAAAAAATAGAACAATTAAACAAGATATCGGAATTAATTAAAAATAATCCTATAAAAAAGAAAGAGTTGTCGGATTGTAAAAATCATGAAGAAGTAATTTGCTTAACTTCCAAATGGGGTTTTGAAATTAGCAAAAGATGGGGTGAGTATTAAACAAATTAATATCCAACCAATGAAAAAACATTTAATTAGCACCAATGCTCATAAAATAAATTAAAATAAAGTTCATAAAATCTAATCATGATTGATATTGAGGAGATAAAAAAGAAAATATATCAAATAGCAGCTATTACTGACAGGGGGCAAAGACTGAACAAATTAATTGCACCTATGTATCAAGAAAAATCGAAAGAGATGGAAAAACTTATAAAGAGTCTTGAAAATTTTAATATGGAAGTTTCTGAAGAAAAATTATCTGGAGAGTGGGAATTAATTTATTCAACAGTTGAATTATTTAGAAGTTCACCATTCTTTTTAGCTATAGAAAAGGCGTTAAATGATGAATTTAAAAGTAATCTTTTTTTTAAATTACATCAATTACAAGTTGGTTCATTTGGTCTTTCTACAATTGGAAGAATTGCTCAAAATATTGATTTTGATAAAAAAGAGTTTTTATCAACATTTGATACCACAATATTTGGGCTTACAACAATTCCAATTCTTGGTTGGTTTAAGCTTCTTCCGACTTTTGGAGGAAGAGTAATAACGCTTGCCGATGATTTAATTTTAGAGGATAAGGTACTTAAAATGAATTTGAAGAAAACCAAAGTCTCCAAAGTTGATGGACTTAATAAGATTCCATTGTTTAGTACGCTATTAATGGAAAGGTGGTATCCAGTTAAAGAAGTATGGAAAAAATTGCCTTGGAATAAAGAATCACCTTCTTGCGAAGTATCAATAATTTATTTAGATAACGAGTTAAGAGTAATGAAAGATATTTATGGATCAACTTTTGTTTATATCAGACCAACAATATCCTTACTTAATTCTAAATAAAAAATTTCTTGTGATTTATCTAAGTGTTTATTACTAAAAAAATAGAAATAAAAATGTAGATCAAATAAATCTACTTAAGGGAATATCGCAGGATTGGAAAAAATGAGTTATGTTCAGAATGAACACTTTAAAAATTATGCTAAAAAATAAAGAAAAAAATTCTGTTGTAAGAGGAATATTTTTAATTGGAGGTTGGGGTTTAGGTTTAGATAGATTTTACGAGGGAGATAAAAAAGGTGGGGTCTTATCAATTATTGGATGGAGTATTACATTTTTTACTTTCCTTTACCTAAAATGTTCAGGATATGAATATGTTGATGGTGTAAAGAATTATTCAGATTATTCACCAAATCCTTTAATTGTTTTACCATTACTAGCCGGAGCGTATGGAGGGTTTCTCATTATCAAAAAGGCTTTCAGGTTAGCTAAACAATTTGAAAACGCTGAGTAATCATCACAAATACAGTCAAGATAATAAACCTGATCCTCTCAAATAAAACTTAAATAAAAGAATAACTAGTAAATTAACAATTGCTAGAGCTACTAATCCATTCCTGTTTTTTATATCTAGCTTTTTAATTAGATTAGAGAGATAAACGACAGGATTTTCAGGTTCTTTATTATTCAATATTGATAAAATAAAATATAAATAAAATTATCATGATTTTTTTTTAAATACAATAATGTAAAGTTCAGATATTAAAGAAATAGTTAAGCTATTACATTATTCCGGAATTTCTCAAGAAAGCTTTACCTACATTTCCAATAATAAAAAATAAAGACAGATTAATCAAAAGAATGATTAGTAGTGCCAACATTTTATAGTTAGGATTTGATGTGATCCCATCAAATCCATCATTGAGAATTCTTTTAAAAAGTGGATTGTCTTTAGTTTCTTGTTTATCTCCTTTTAAATCTGAGTTACCTTTTTCTTCCTCAATGTCTTGATTACTTGCTTTTTCAAGAAATTCAGTAAATGCTTTAACTTTCTCTTCTTTGTTACTTTCTTTCTTTATCTCGGAAGATGATTCAATTGAATTGGTCTCCTCAGGGATTTGCTTTGATTCTTCCAAATTTTAAATTTACGCTAGGGGTATATTACACCATAAAAAAAAAACCCACTCGATCAAATGAAGAGAAGGCAAGTTAAGATTAAAGTTCTTATATATACATTAATAAATTTTGATGAGTTTTGCGATTATAAATCTTCTTACTAAACTAACAGAATTATTTAAGTTATTATTAAAATAAAGGATGCTTGATTCATACACAATAAAAGCTTGTAAGGAGAATCCAACAATAAGAGACATAAAGATAAAAAATATTGAGCATGCTATAGAACAAGCAGAGAGGATGATTAGAGAATCAAAAATGAGTCAAGAAGAATTAAGTTTTTTGAAAAGGAAAATATCTGATTCAAGGCAAGATCTGGAAATTCTTTATTTGATGAAAATTTAAATAAATAAGTGCTTTTCAAAGTTATCTTTTAGTATATTTGGAGACTTAAGAATATATGGAAAAATGTTTATATTTAAATAAAATAACATTATGTCAAAGAAAAATATTTATATACCTTTAAAAGTAGTTCCATATATATTTGTCTCAATTGCTGCTATAACTATTGCTGCTACTACAAATATAATTATTTAGAACTTAAAAGCATTGTTTATGAATAATATATAAAATAATTTAATAGAATATATTAATTAATCAAAAAGATTAGATAAAAACAATAAATACATGAAAAATCTAAAGATTACTCTCGCTTTGATTTTTTTATCTATGGTTTTTCTAATTAGTTTCAAAACATATCGTGAATTTATTATTTCTAGTGATTTAAAAAAAGAAGAAAAAAATAAATTAAAAAAATCAGCTGAAGTCTTGAATGAATGTTTTGATCTTAAAAACAAGAGTGAAAGAACACTAAATGATTCAATGAAATTGATTGAATATTGTTTAGAACAGTACGGATCTAAAAAATAATTTAATTAGCATATGCTCAACTTCTTATATCTTTTTACATTACTCATCTAATATAAAAAAAATTATTTATGGATAAAAATAATATTAATAGATGGGAACCAACAAAACTGCAAATCGATGATATCATTCTTCCTGCCTATACCGATCTTTCCAAGAGATGTGTTGCTTATATCAATGAACTTGAATGCCCACCACAATACATAGCTGATATGTTGAGAGATTTAGCTGATGCAATAATAACTTCATATTCTAAAGTTAAAAACAACAATAGTTCTAATTTATAAGATTATAAATGAGTAAAATTACATGTTCTTATTTAGGGGACTTAAAATGCGAAGCTAAACATCTCCAATCTGGGAATCTAATCACCACTGATGCGCCTATAGATCATTGCGGGAAAGGTGAAAACTTCTCACCAACTGATTTACTCGCAACCTCTCTAGGATCTTGCCTTTTAACAATAATGTCTATCAAAGCAAGATCAAATGGTTGGGAATTAAAAAATATTTATTTAGATATTGAGAAAATAATGACTAAGAATAAAGAAAGGAGGATAGCTCAACTAAAAATAGATATTTATATTCCTGATGACATATCAAAAGAAAAAATTGATTTTATAAAAAATGCTTCTGAAGATTGTCCTGTAACTCGAAATCTTTCTGAATCGCTTGATATTAAAATAAATTGGCATATTCAATAAACTTTACAAAAATAATTTTTAATTTTTAATAATAAGATTATATGAAATACTTCATAGGAATAATTATTCTTGTACTTGGAATATTTGTAATTACTGATTTAGCATTTAAAACTAGATATACCAGAAAAAGACTGTCAAATAAAAACAAGAATGAATAAGATCCTAGTTCTTATAAATCCATATATTAGAAATTATTTAGGATACTTTTCTGGACTTTCTATTATTTTTTTCAACCCATGATTTTTGCCTTTTGTTTAAATCTGAAATGTACGCTCGAGATTTTCTCGCTATTAGAATTTTTTTCTCTCTTTGCCTAAGTTGATTTAACTCTTGAATAGAGTAGATTTTAGTATCTTTTTTATTTTTAAAAATACTTAAAAGATTAAGAAAATATTTTTTCATAGACTTAATGTACTGTCTTTTGTCATTTTGCCAATAGAGATAAATTACTTTTATTAAATAATAAATATAAATAATTAATTAATTAATTATATTTATCAATTTTTTTATCAACTAAATTAATTAAAGGAATCATAAAATTAACATTTATTCCTATAGTGCACCATACATAAGTAAGACAAAATATAAACTTTATATATAAGTTAGATGGTAAAGTAAGAAACAATTTAAAAAAGCTACCAATAAATAATATTAATATTCCTAATTGCAATAATCCTTTAACTAACAATAGTAAACTTCGTTTCTTTATGTTCTTGTAGAACCAAAAAGAAATAGCTCCAAATATAAATAATAGAATCAAATTTATTATCATATAAATTCTTTAATAACACCTGTTAATAATAATGCTTTGGTTAAATGAGATTATAAATATTACATTTTTAAAATCAATTAATATTAAAGATATTTATTTAATATCTATAAATGTTTTTGAAAAGCTATCGATCTAAATTAATTTAAAACAACTTCGATTTTAATAAATCAACCCTCTTTTGATTCACACCTAGATCACCTTCACCGACTCTAGATTCAGACCTAACAAGTAATTTACGAGATTCAGGAACAAAAGACACTTCTAAATCATCAACGTATTTCATCCATTTACTTGTTACTTCAGCATGAAGATAATCTCCATTGAGTTCAACTATTTCTGATCTTGGGGTATTCTCGATAATTTCTTTAACTTCTTTAAAAGGTTGTTCGATTGAGTCGACTTCCCATTCTTCTCTGACACAATGTGCTATTTCAACACACTCACTCAATTCAATGTGAGAAGCAAATGAAGCTGAGGGAAATATAAATCCTATGAATATAAAGAAACAAACAAAAAAGATTTTCATTAAAACAAGCATGAACTTTTCTTAATCTAACCTACAAAAATAAAAATTTGGTGGAATAATATTTAGTAAAATTTATATCTAATAGAAGAGTTAAAAACTTCTAAGATTTAGAATTAAGTTTAAATAAATCTAAATATTGTGGAATTAACTGAACTAATAAAAGATTATATAGCAACAGAATTATTATCTAATATTGAACTTGACTTTCTAGAAGGAGAATTATGGGATACCATTCAACATATTTCAGAAATCAATACAATAACAGCGGCGCCAAAGGATATATGTAATAAATTAGAACTTAAAGAAAAATCATGCTGGCAATTATGTTGTGCTGCTGTGCTTGATATCTCAAGACCTTTAAAAGAGAAAAATGAGAGAGTTAATAATTTAAACAATTTAATAAAACAACATAACCTTTGAAGCAAAAAAAAGACCCCTTAAAGGGGTCTAAATTGGTTTTAGCAAATCAAGTGTTTCCTTGTTTCCACTGATTTAATAAAACCTCTCCTACACACAATTTAAATTTCACATTATTTTTTGAAAGAGTAAATACCGATTGGGCAAGAATATTAACTGTCACAAAGCTAAAAACAAAAAAGTACTCAAACTATTGTTCGAGTACTTATTACTATCAGAAAAATATGTGTGAAGAGTTTCTGATTAAATTAATCTACACTTCTTTGAATTAAAAAAGCTACGGAATTAATCCCTATTTATATTTATTTACTTATTAAAAAATAAAACTAGAATACTTGGATTAGCACAAGATATTATCAAATGAAAAAAAGGTACAGGAAAGTAATTTACATTTTTACTTCAATTATGCTTATTTCAATTATTGTAGGAGTTGTAAAATATTCATTTAGATACATCGACGAAAATCCTGATAAATATATTCCTAAAACGAAGCAAATAATAATTTGATTTATTATTAATTAGATTTATTAAATTATATTTTTGCAAATTCCTTATTTCTTTTAACAAACATAGACTCTGAATACTAAAAAAACTAAGTATAAAAAAATTATTTGAGTATAAATCCACTTTCCAAAATAATAAATCTGTCTTATAAACTTCTCAATGATTAGAGGACTTTATGAAAAGAAAAAACACATTTTTTATAAATAAAGAAAATAATCAAGAAGACTTTAAAGCAAAACATAATTATCAAATAGTAGAAGAATATTGGAGGAAAAGAAAAAAAGAATGTGAAAAGAATCTCTCTAAATTTTGCTAACCAAAAATTATGAATTTTATTATTTCTATTTTTCTAGCTTCTGTTATGTGGGTTCAAGTTCCTCAATGGGAGGCTGATTGGTCAAAGTGTGCCGTAGATGTTCCGGATACTTCGTGTCATTGGTATGTCGCTGCACCAGATAATACCTTTGGAGAAGGATTTGATTGGGAAAGTGCTCCTTGGTTTGATGCTAACGGACTTCAAGATGTCGCAAAAATTGAGAGAGAAAGTGTAGTAGAAAAGCTTCAAAATAATTAAATAAAATTCAATTTATAAATTAAATTTTTTGCAATATAGTATTTATTTTTTTTTCTAATAATATTTAAGATAGAAATGACTTTTTAATATTTAAATGCGCTTCAAAGTAAGTTTAAAAAAAGACGGCAAAGAGTTTGATGAGGTTGTAATAGCAAACAATAAAAAAGATGCTATTGAAGTGGCTTTAAGAAACAATCCAGAAGCAGAGGTCCTTAATTCTGATTGGACATTTAAACTTTGAAAAAAGTTTTAAAATTTATTTCTAATTTTTGGAATTATTAACGAAGCTACGCAAATAACACTTATTGCAGGTCCAGGAGATAAGTTAAAAACAATTGAAAGAATAAAACCCAATAGAGAAATACAAAGTCCAAAGAATGAAGATCTCATCATTGCGATCCTAAGACTTTGTGCTTTATCAAGTCCTAATAAAGTAGGTGTTGAGAGTAATGCAATTACTAAAATTACTCCAACAGCTGACATTGAACTAACGATAACTAGTGCCGTCGTGAAACTTAGAGCTAGGTTTAACAAAAACACATTTATTCCACTAGCTGAGGCGCCCTCTGGATCTAATCCGACATATACAACTTTTTCATATCCGAACGTTACTAATAAAATGAATGCCAGAAACGCAATAATTGTTCTTAACAAATCGCCAAGGTTTGCTGTTAATAAATCCCCAAATAATACTGCCTCTAAATCAATTCTTATTCCAAGAAGTGGAATTAGTAAAACCCCGAAACCAAGCATGCCAGCAAGAATTGTATTCATAACTGCTTCATAATTTTCACTTTTTTTATTAGTTAAACTTTCTGCAATAATTGAACCAACAAGACCACTTATAACTCCCCCAATTGAGGGATGAATACCTAGAGCTAGAGCTAGAGCTAGTCCTGGTAAAACACAATGAGAAATTAAATTTACTTGTAATAGTCTTCTATGAGTAATCAATACCGTTCCCATAGCTGGGCATAAGATTCCAGAGAAAATAGTAATTATTAAAGGAATTAACCACCAGTTGTTTAAAAAAGACATTAATCGTATGATTCGTTATGATCAAAAAAACAGGACATTAAAAGATCTTGAAAATGATGGTAACCAAGCCTGACATTACCAAACGACAAGAGCAACTTCTTGAAGAACTTAAAAAATGTGATGATGAATTGAGTGGTCAAGAATTGCATAGGCAATTGATTATCGATGGCAAATCTATCGGTTTGACAACAGTTTATAGAAATCTTCAAGTTCTTATAAAACATGGATTAATTCGATCTAGACATCTTCCAACAGGTGAAGTCCTTTACACTCCTGTTGATAGAGATATTCACCATCTGACATGTGTTCAATGTGGAGAAACCTCCAAAATGGAAGGTTGCCCGGTAAAAGATATTCATAGTCCAAAGAAAAACCAAAAAAAATTTCAACTTTTGTTTCATACACTTGAATATTTCGGCCTTTGCCAAAATTGTTATCAAGCTCAGAGTTAAATTTCAAAATATTATTAATCAAAAGAATTATTCTCTTTTAAAGAACTAATATTAAGATCATCTAATTTGCCTTGTATTGAATTAGGAGTTCCTGATGCTAATACTGTTTTATCTAAAACAACTACATGATCATAACTATTGAGAGATGAGCCCCAATCATGACTACTTATAAACAAAGCTAAGCCTGCATCTGCAAGTTGACGGACTATCTTAAGAAAATCTTCTTTTGCGGGAGGATCTAATGCAGCACATGGTTCATCTAGCAGAAGAATTCTTGCAGGAGACATTAAAGTTTTAGCCAAAAGTGCTCTTTGTTGTTGTCCACCTGAAAGAGAATCAAGTCTTCTATTTGCAAGATTTGAAATGCCAACTCTTTGCATTGTTGCTTCCAATTCACAACATTTATTGATCCAAGACTTAGGGTTTGCGAGAAGATCCCTTATTTGGAAGGGATTAGTACTTCTTGATTTGGAATATTTTACTTGACCTAATGAGACTAATTTTTCAACAGTAATAGGAAATTTCCAATTCATTGAACTTCTTTGTGGCATAAGTGCAACTTGTGATCTAGCTCTAACTAAACTTTCCCCATCAATTAATATATTTCCAATATCGGGATTATTTTGTCCTTGCAATAATCTTAAAAGAGTTGATTTACCAGCCCCATTTGGTCCAACAAGAGCCGTCAAAGTCCCTGGTTTTATTTGAACTGAAACCTTACTTAAAGCTGGCTTGCTTTTTTTTGAATAAGAATAAGTTAAATTATCTGCAATTAAAGTAGCCATTAAAGTATTTATTTAAATCAGTTAGACCTTTATTTTATCAATATTAAAGAATCCATACTTATTTCATAACAATTGACACCAAATATTGCTATTAATTATGAAAATGATTATCATTTTTAAGTATTTAAAAAATTTATTGAATGTCAATTTTTAAAAAGGTAATTTTTAGTAATAAGAGGTCTAATCATTCTGTTATCAAAAACTCTTTATTAGCTGGAACCGTATTATTATCAACAGTTGGTCAAGATGTTTTAGCGAAAGAAAAATCCTATGTAGCTGTAGAGCCACTCACTTGCGATTTAGTAAAATCTATTGCCTTACCTTCTGATAAAGTAACCTGTTTAGTTGATAGAAAACAAGATGTACATGACTTTAAAATAACTCCAAGACAAGCTCAATTACTTAACAGTGCGGATAAAGTTTTTACTCTAGGGAAAGAAATGACCCCAAGCATGAAAAATTGGGAGGGTAAGCCTCAAACAGTTGTAATTGGTGTAAATGCTATAGATGTAGATGACCACTCTGATCATGGTGGGCATGATGACCATGATGATCACTCTGCAGCAAAAGTAGATGATCATGCTGGACATGACGACCATGATGATCATGCTGGACATGATGACCATGCCGAAGGTTCATTTGAATGGGCAGGCAAATTTCAACTCTCTAAAGGTTCCTACAAATGGTCATTCGCAAAGGTAGGTGGGGAATATGCAGATCCAGCTATGAAAATGGTGATTCTCGAATCAAATGATATTGAATCCTCTGAAGAATTAGCTAAAGAGCTATTAGGATCTAAGGATTCAATAAACAAAAAAAATAATGGAACTCTCGTAGCGAGTAATAAAGCCTATGTTCTTAATTTTGATCAAGGGAGGGAGAGTACATTATTTAATATAGAAATTCAAGAAGATGGTCAATATACATTCTTCACTGAACATATGCCTTTTGAGTTTGAAGCCGAAGATCACTTCTTTAAAGATTTATCTAATAGCGATGTTGAACCAATTGCACAAGTTCCAGATGAGGGAGAGGGACATCACCACCATGCTCACGGAGGATTAGATCCTCATGTTTGGCATGATCCTCATAACATTATAAAAATGGGAGAAGTTGTAAGTAAAAGTTTAAAGAAAGATATATCTGTTTTTAATAGATCTGACAGGAAGTCAATCAATGCGAGCTTTGCTTCAGTTGATTCAACACTAGAAGAACTCGATAGCTGGATTGTTGCACAAGTCTCAACAATTCCAGAATCAAACAGAGTTATTGTATCTAAACATAAAGCAATGGAATATTACGGCGATGCTTTTGGATTTGAGACTATTAGCTTACTAGATTTTCTTGGTGACTCATCAAGTCTAAGACCTGACAATATTCAATCAACATTGAAGATGCTTGATGAAGAAAATGTTAAGGCAATATTTCCTGAACAAATACCAGCTTCTAAGTTATTAAAAAACTTGAGTAGACAAAGTTCAGTTCCTTTAGCTTCTAATCAAATATTTGTTGATGGATTAATGATGACAGGGAATACAGTTTCAGTTGCGGTACATAATACATGTACCATTGTTAACTCATTAGGTGGATCATGTGATAAAGACGCAGGCTCCAACTTGGAAGGCACCTGGAATTCTCTTCAAAATTAAACTTTTCTATAGATAACGGTTTTCATTATCAAATAATGTCTAGTATATTGAATGCTAAACAATATTTTTAATTAGATCAAATAATAGATGAGTATCAACGAAAAAGTTCCTGTTACAATCCTTACTGGATTCTTAGGCTCAGGTAAAACAACTCTTCTTAATAGAATATTAAGTGAAGAGCATGGTAAGAGAATCGCTGTTATTGAAAATGAATACGGTGAAGTTGGGATAGACCAAGGTCTTGTAATAAACGCCGATGAAGAAGTATTTGAAATGTCTAATGGTTGTATTTGTTGTACTGTTCGCGGAGATCTTATTAGAGTCCTTGGTAATTTAATGAAAAGAAGGGATAAATTTGACTATGTTTTAGTTGAAACAACTGGATTAGCTGACCCTGGTCCTGTTGCACAAACATTTTTTATGGATGAAGAAATTAGTTCTGAATTCACACTTGATGGAATAGTTACATTAGTTGATGCAGCCCATATTGATCAACAACTTGGACATAGTGATGAGAGTTCTGAACAAGTGGCATTTGCAGATGTCTTAGTTCTCAATAAAACTGATTTAGTCTCAGATGATGCTCTTGATAACCTTGAATCAAGATTAAGAGATATGAATCGAATGACTCGTATTATTCGAGCGGAGAAAGCAGAGGTACCTATTGAGACAGTTTTAAATTTGAGTGCATTTGATCTTGACCAAATGCTAAAGCGTAGACCAACTTTTTTAGAACCCGAATATCCTTTTGAATGGTCAGGAGTTTATGAACTTGAGCCTGGAAAATATGAATTGCAACTTCAAGAAGGGCCTGATCCTGAAATGTCTTTAGTAGCATTTGCTAATCAAGGTTTTAGTGAGGAAGAATTAAAAGAGGGTGCAGAAGCTTCTGTAAGGCTTTATGCTGAAAAAGCTAAAAACTTACAACCTGGAAATACTATTCCATATGATGAGCATGTAAGTCTTAAATTGCAAAAAAAAGGATCTAAATCTTTTATTTTGGATGTAGAAAAAGCTTCAAAAGTTGGATTGTATACACAACATACTGCTGAAGAATTCAATATGAAAGTGCTAAAAATAGATGCCCAAAATAATGTTAAGGAAATTCCTTTTAAAACTGAAAGAAACTGGGTCGCAGAACATGAACATGATGACGAAGTTGGATCAATTGCTATAGAGCGTTTTGGAGATGTTGATCCTGAAAAATTGAATACTTGGATGGGAAGACTTCTTTCCGAGAAAGGAGTTGATATATTCAGAACAAAAGGGTTTATTAGTTATTCTGGCAACCCACGCCGAATAGTATTTCAAGGAGTTCATATGTTATTTACCGCCCAACCAGATAAAGAATGGGGAAATGAACCACGAAGAAATCAACTCGTGTTTATTGGAAGAAACCTAGATGAAAAAGAGATGCAAGAGGGATTTGATAAGTGCCTGATATAGAACCATTTAGCCCTAGAGGCATGTTTCATGAGGGTTGGTCTGCTGAAGTTGATGATTATGCAATAGTTTGTGGTTGGGCTTTAGGAGGTAAACTCTTTATTGTTGGAGACGTAGTTGGAGGACTTTATGGGTTCGAAGGAGATTCAGGTAAGCTTATTTGGAAAAAGGATGAAGCCCATTCCGGAGGTCTTCTTGCAATGTCTATCCATCCGAATGGAGAGATTTTTGCAACTTCAGGGCAAGACGGAATAGTTCGAATATTAAATTGCAATAATGGGGAAGAAATTAAAGCCATTAAACTTGGTAAAGGTTGGGTAGAACATTTAAGTTGGTCAAATAGCGGTTTATATTTAGCCATAGCTTTTTCCAAAAAAGTATATGTATTTAATCAAGATGGTAATGAACAATGGGTTTCAGAAGAACATCCAAGTACGGTAAGTGCAATATCGTGGTCGAATAAAAATGAATTAGCAACTGCATGCTACGGACGAGTAACTTTCTTTGACGTAGCAAATAAAAAGACCAATCAGAAACTTGAATGGCAAGGCTCTCTTGTGTCGATGAAGTTAAGCCCTGATGGAGATATAGTAGCCTGTGGTAGTCAAGATAATTCAGTCCATTTCTGGCGTAGATCAACTGGACAAGATGCTGAAATGACAGGTTATCCTGGGAAGCCTTCTCACCTTTCATTTGACGATACTGGCATGCTACTAGCAACAAGTGGTAGCGAAAGAATTACTGTATGGAGTTTTTCAGGTAATGGCCCTGAAGGAACTATGCCTGGAGAATTATGTCATCATACTGAACCAATTTCTAGCTTAGCTTTTTCTAACAAAGGGTTGCTAGTTGCTTCAGGTTCAAGAGATGGTTCAGTCGTAGCTAGTTTTCTTAAAAACGATGGGAACGGTGATCCTGTTGGGGCTGCATTTGCAGGAGATTTAGTTGGAGATATTGCTTGGAGACCAGATGACTGCGCTTTAGCTGCAATTAATGCAAAGGGTGTTGTAAAAGTTTGGAATTTCAAAGTACGTACTAGTACCTTTTAAAAAAGATTTAAGTAATTACTAGCTTTTAAATTTACCAATAATTAGTTTTCAAATGTCTCTCCATACAAATCACTTCGCAATCATTATCAATACCTTTTGGATGAATATCGCAATATGAAAGACATTGTAAATATTCATCTACGGGATTATTAATATCATTATTATGATTATTTTGAATTTTTGAATAAGTCATAAATAGATTTCCTCAATTCATTTAGGGTTAACATAAACGAGAGAAATAAAAAAAGAAATAAGCAAAACTTCCTAAAAAACTTAACAAGAAATATATAAAATTTAAAGCGGAAAATAAACAAATTAATTACTATCGGACATTTTGGATTAAAAATCAATGCGTATAAAAACGGATTGTTTTTTTAAAAGTTTTTAATTAATTTGTGATTGTTGAGTTTTAGGAGGTCTTTCAAAATGATCGATAGCCTGCCTGCAATTTCGGTATAATTCCGAACTAATTTAATTAACTGCTCCAATTATTTTTTATTAATGTCTGAACTTACTTCTTTCGCATCGTTTAGGTGCCCTACAGGAAAAAGTTCAATTCTAGAGTCTTTGCCCCAGTTAATAACTATTAGTTTTATAAGGTTATTTTTAGCTGAAAAATAATTAACAGCAAGGATCAATGATTTAGGCTAGTTGTTAATTTTGATAGATAAAATAAGTAAGAGAATAAAAGGAGAGCTTTTAAAAGCTCTCCTTTTTATTTGGGCTAAAAAAACAAACTTTGGCATTATTATATTTTTTTAGCTATCTATTGTAATAAGAGACTTTACTTGGATAGATATAAAATAATGTCAAAAAAACTTAGATTTTTTTCTGATTTATTAGCTAGAGCCGTTAATGAAATCGAATACAAAAATGTTCTTAAAAAATTAAAGAAACATGATCTTTTAGCAGATGTCGATGATCAGAGATCACACCATTTCTATTAATAGCGAGGGGACTAAATTGAACTATTGGAATAAATCATTTACTTCAAAAATCTTACTTTGGCTAGAAGTCTTATTACAAAATAAATTTTTTATATTTCTAATAATAAGAAAAATAGTTTTGTTTTAATCCATGAATAATTACTATTGTCCATACTGTAATCCCAAATATCAATTTCAAAAAAAATCAACATCTGGAGAATTAATATGTGGGTTATGTGGTGACCCTTTAGTAAAAAAACCATTGATTAAAATTAATCAAATAATTGCTATTATTGCCTCCTTATCGCTAGTACTTCCATTGATTTACACGTTTATTATTTTAATTAAAAACCAAATAAATCCTCCTAGTAGAAACTACAATGCAAGTACAAATTTTATTGAGAAAAATTCAAAAACAAGATTTTATCAACCTCTACAAAGTGCTTTACTTAAACAAGAATCATCATCTTCAATTTGATTTTTATAACCCGAATTATTTAACTCTTTATTCATAATTAATGGTTTAACAGATTCTTTACAATGATTTTTACATCCTCCGTTAGATGAATCATGAGCTTCTAAAAAGTGAGTATTTGTTAAAAAGATAATTAAGATTAATTTTAAAGTTTGTTTTATTTTGGATTTCATTTTTAGTAAATTATTTACCAAGCCTGGATTGATATTATCAACTAATTCCAAGGAGTGTTAATCAATCCCCAAATATCAAAAATGAAAAATAAAATTGCAATGGCAACTAAATCCCAGGCCCTCTCCCTATAAGCCCAAGGAGCTATAAAAACTTCTCCCAAACCATGAAGTGCAGCTCCAGTAGGTAGATGATCTAAAACAAGTAAACTATGAGAGAGAATAAAAAGTAAACTCGCAAAATATCTAAAAAAAACAAATTGCCAATTGCCAGAATTCATATTTTTTATATTTTTAAGAAATATAGTTCAATGCATAAAATATTGAAATAGATTTAGTTTATGGATATTTCTTTTTGTAGTTTTAAATACTAAATATCGTCCCAAGCTAAAGTAAAAAGTTAACAAATGAAGAGATATATGTTTTCAAATTATCGTCCTAAAAATAATTATGATGAATACTTTAAAGATAATTTAAATTCTGCTAGAGAAATTTTAACCCCCTTATTATCTTCCTTAGATAACATGGGTTTAGAAGAACTAAACAGAAATCATTCGGCGGCCAAGAAGTTATTACTAAGACATGGAGCAACTTTTAGGTTAAACGACACAGGCGTAAAAGGTACAGAAAGAATATTACCTTTTGACCCTTTACCAAGAATAATAAGTAAGCACGACTGGATAACCTTGGAAGAAGGCTTAAAACAGAGACTTGAGGCAATAGATCTTTTCTTAGATGATATATATAATTCTCAAAATATAATTAATGATGGAATAATTCCAAGGGAACTAATTGAGAGTTCAGATGGATGGAGGCCTCAAATGTTGGGTTTTAAGCCTCCATTAAACAAATGGTGTCAAATATCAGGACTTGATTTAATAAGAGATGGTCAAGGTACTTGGCATGTTTTAGAAGACAACTTAAGATGTCCTTCTGGTGTGGCTTATTTTTTAGAGAATAGATTAGTGATGAAGAATATATTTCCTAATCTTTTCTCAGGCAGGATAGTTAAACCTATTGATGAATACCCATCATTTTTATTAAAGACTCTCCAAGAACTAGCTATTTGGACTGATACACCAAAAATAGTTTTATTAACACCTGGGATTTTTAATAGTGCATATTTTGAACATAGTTATTTAGCTCAAGAAATGGGTATTCAATTAGTTCAAGGTCATGATTTAATTTGTAACGATGAATATGTTTACTTAAAGACAACTTCTGGATTAAAAAGAGTTGATGTAATTTATAGAAGGATTGATGATGATTTTTTAGATCCTATACATTTTAGAAAAGATTCATATTTAGGAGTTAGTGGTTTACTAGATGTCATGAAGGCAGGTCATGTTGCTGTTGCGAATGTCCCCGGGACAGGAATAGCAGATGACAAAATGATTTATTCTTTTGTTCCTAAAATGATCAAATATTTTCTTGATGAAGAACCAATAATAAAAAATGTTGAAACCTATATTTGTTATTACGAAAAGGATAGAGAATATGTCTTAAAGAACCTTCCAAAACTTGTTGTCAAATCAGTCTCTGAAGCTGGTGGTTATGGAATGTTAATTGGTCCTCAATCAACTACAACTGAGATAAATGAATTCTCAGACAAAATCAAAAATAACCCTAGAAATTTTATAGCTCAACCTACTCTAGAACTTTCTACAGTTCCCTCATTATGCAATGGTGAACTTTATCCATGTCACGTTGATTTAAGACCTTACATTTTAAGGGGAAAGGATTCATGGGTAAGTCCAGGAGGTCTAACTAGAGTTGCTTTAAAAAAAGGTTCATTAGTAGTCAATTCTTCTCAAGGAGGGGGTTGCAAAGATACATGGGTTGTAGGAAATTAGAATGCTTTTAAGTCGGGTAGCTGAATCTCTTTATTGGATTAATCGTTATTTAGAACGTGCGGAAAATATATCTCGTTTCGTAGAGGTTAGTGAAGCAATGTCTTTAGATTGTCCACCAGGCAGTGCTGAACCATGGCTGCCTCTTATTGATGCTTCAAGTGATAGAGAAACATTTGATTCTAGATTTCCTGAGAAAAAACAGGATGATGTTATTAATTTTTTAATTAGGGATCGAATAAATCCCAATAGCATAATCTCTTGTATCCAATTGGCTAGAGAAAACGCTAGGCAAATAAGGGATGTAATGACATCTGAAATGTGGGAACAAATAAATATTTTATATTGGAATTTACAAGAAGGGGAATCTATATGGGACCTTCCAAGGCAGGAGCAATTAAGCGAAATAAGAAGAGGATGTCAGTTGTTTTATGGCATAACAGACGCCACTCTTAGCAAAGATCTTGCATGCCAATTTAGTATTTTAGGTAGATTAATAGAAAGAGCTGATAAGACATCTAGAATCTTAGATGTAAAATATTACTTATTACTTCCAAGCTTAGATGAGCTCGGAGGAGTCCTGGATGAGTTGCAGTGGATAGCTCTTCTTCGTTCGGCAGGTGCTTATCAAATGTTCAGGAAAGCAGAACAAAATTCTATCCAGCCGAATTCAGTAGCACGATTTCTCTTACTAGATAATAATTTCCCAAGATCTGTTAGATACTGTTTGGATGGTATAAGTAATACCCTAAAAATGATTAATACCTCTCCAAGTTCAGACAATCCCTCAAAACTTGAGTGCATGAGGGGTTTACTTAAAGCAAAGTGGAGTTATATCAGAATTGAAGATATAATTAATGATGGACTACATGAGGCTATTGATTCCTTACAAATTGATTTAAACAAACTCCATAATCTCATAGAAGATAAATATTTTATAAATAAAGAATTTGATCAATGAAAATTAAATATATCCATAACCTTGAATATTCCTATGAAGAATCAGTTCAATTGGGGGAACATCGATTATGTATCAAGCCAAGATCGCATGGATTTCAAAGGCTAATAAATTTTAATTTAAATATTTCTCCAAATCCTAAAATTCTTTATCCTTTGCTTGCCGCCAGTGGTGAAGAGATTAACAGAATTACCTTTGAGGGATATACCGATTCATTATCTATCAAAGCAATAAGCGAGGTTGAGACACTTAAACATCCTTGCATTTTTGATGGTGTAAAAGAAAGGGACCTTACATTACCCTTTTGTAGAAGTATCATTAATAGAGATCTTCAGGGCGCTTTGGAAGGATGGATGCCAAATGGGCAGCATGATCCTTCTGCTGTTGAATTAGCGCAAGAGTCATTATCAGGAAGTAGCAATAATGCCTTATCTTTTACATTTCAACTTATAGAAATTATTCAGGATCGAGTAAAGTATACGAAAAGACATACTGGCCCAGCATGGCCAGCGAGCAGGACTCTTAGAGAAAGGGTTGGGTCATGTAGAGACTTAGCAATGCTAATGGTTGAGTCATGCAGATCAGTCGGAATACCAAGTAGATTTGTTAGTGGTTATCATTTTGAAGATCCTTTACCAAAAGAATTTGAATTACATGCATGGGCTGAATTATATATCCCAGGAGCAGGATGGAGAGGTTTTGACCCAAGCGGTAAAGGATTAATAGACGAAAGGTATTTAACATTAGTATCTTCTTCAAAATCGAACCTTACAGCAGTGATTACTGGAAACTTTAGAGGCAAAACAAACCTTAAGAATAATTTGACATGGGAAATAAAGCCTTTAGAAATTTGTAATTAATTAAGCCTTTTAATCTTTACAATTATTTTGAAGGATATTTAAAAAATAATTTTAATTATTAATTTAATAGAGGTGTTCCTTAATTGGTGTTAACTGATACATTATCTGCAAAATTTATCTGTTTACATTTGATTAATATTTCAAATAAATTGAACTCAACTTTAAAAATCGAACTTGCCAAGCCAAACAAATCTGAAATGTTTGAATTGAAAAGTTACGAAAAATTTCGTGATACGGAAGATGTCAGATTTTTCGATATTAGTATTAATAACTCAAATTTTAGAGACTTAGTAATTCATAATGGGCCAGCTGTGAGTCCACCCAATGATAAAGAATTAGGCAATTGGCAGTTTTATATTCATCACAAACAAGTGGATAACCTTTTAGCTATTTCAGGAGGAAGAACTTTTTATCTCGTAAACTTCGGCTGGGAGTATCCTTTCTACAAAGTAAGATTAGAATCATGTGGATTAATCTTGAAAATCCCTAGAGGAACTTTTCATAGATCTGTTTCTGATGAAAATGGTTCTGTTGTTTTAAATCAAGCTATAAGAGATAAGGAAGGAAGTGTTGAATCTGAATTCAAAGTTACCAATAGCAAAGATAATAAAAAACTTCACGATTGCATAACAAATTTACAACCTAAATTTAAAATTTATAGTGTTAAATAACTTTAAAAACTTTATTTAAATTTTAAAAACAATTTAAATCATTATCTTATTGAGATAAGATAAAGGCACTGTAAAATCTCAACATGAATCGATTTAGCTTTTTGAAATACTTTTTATGTCTGACTTTTTCTTTTCTGATTTTTACCTCTCCTGTTTTTGCAGGTGCAAATGTGGCCACTAAAGGAGAGGGAGATGAGGTTCCTAGTTACGTAAGATCTAATATTACTGGTTTTGATTTTCATGGAGAGGATCTTCATTTATCCTCAATAGCAGGAGCAGTAGCAAGAGATGCTGACTTTAGTGAAGTCGATCTTCATGGAACAACATTAACTTTATCTGACTTAAAAGGTTCTAATCTTAATGGAATAGATTTAACTGATACTCTCGCAGATAGAGTGAATTTCCAAAAAACAGATTTAAGGAATTCCATTTTGATAAATATGATAGCTTCTGGGAGTAGCTTTGCTGGTGCAAAAATAGAAGGAGCAGATTTTTCTTACGCGATTCTGGATAGTGAAGACCAGAGAAATCTCTGCAAAATTGCTGAAGGAGTCAATCCAACTACAGGAGTTTCTACTAGAGATAGTCTTGAATGTAATTAACTAGTTTTATATTAGATAAATTTTTTCTTTCCATTAATATATTTATAGATCTTTTGATCTGGATCTATAAATATAGTTTCTCCATTTAATTTTGACTTCTTAAATTTTGAGAGTCTTGCTCTATGAATATTAGATTTTCTATTTGTAATATCTTCATTATCATAAATTCCTATATTGATATTAATATCCGGATCTGAAAATGTTTTTTCATCATCTCGTGAAAAAATTTTTTCAATATTCGACTCTTTACTAAGAAGTTTCTTTTTAAATTTAGATAACTTATTATTCTTATTTTTTTTAATATTTGTAATTTTTTTAATTAGTAAAATTAAAACTAAAGCACAACCAAAGCCAATTAAATATATATTCATCTAATTTTAATTTTGAAATCAAATCCTAAATTGCTTTTTGTGGTTAATATTTCCTTTTTAAAAATCCCATAGGTAAAAATTCCAGATAAAGTTTTTAGAGATTCAAAAACCAAAAAAGAGATTAATAAGAAGAGAATCATAATTGAATCAACAAGATAACTTCTTTTTTTATTTAACAAATTATTCATCAAAAATTCACCTAACAATAGTTGTTAACATTTTTATATGGTCCAAAATGTTCACTGCAATTTCTACCCATTATTTTAGCAAGATTTAAACTTTCTTCTATATTCCAATCTGAGGAAAGTCCATAAAGAATTCCTGCCGCGAAAGAATCTCCGCATCCATATGAGTCAATCTTATTTTTTTTAGTTTTAATAGCTTTATATCTACCTCCTGGAAATACTATTCCACCATTCTCTCCTTCTGTTTTAAAAACATATTTCGGTTTTAATTTTAATTCATTTAAAGAAAAAACTTCTCCAGGATCAAGATTACTTCCAATTAATCCATCTAAGAATATCCCGGATTCATTAATTATATTTAACCCTACTCTTGGAGTTGTACATAATGTTTTGGCTACCCTTGATTTTTTAAATAATTCCTTATCGGCTGCTGTAATAAAAACCCCATCCATATCATCAAGAGTAGACCAATCTAAATCATCATTATGATTAGGAGATAATCTATCTCCAATAATAGTAATAGATCTTTCACCATCAGAGTCAATTACACTAAAACCTTTTCTGGTTGGTTTGTCTCGCCATGCTACATGTAATTTAATATCCATATTTTCAAGAATACTTAAACATTGCTGGCCATAAAAATCATTCCCTAAAGCTGTAAAGAAATGGACTTCGCTATTTGTTAATTCCCGTAGTCTTTTAGCTATGACTGATCCTCCACCAGCAGGATATTCTAAAGATTTTTTAGAATGAGAGATTAAACCCGGTTTAGGTAATTGATCTACTTCAATAAAGTTTATCCACTCGATATGTCCAATTACAGCAAATTTTAAATTCCCTTTTATAAATTTAAAATCCTTAACTTTATTATTTTCTTCTTCAATCATAAGTTTATAAATACTATTATTGGGATATATATAATTGGAATATGGATTCATTAAACATACTAAAAGATAATAGACAAAAACTATCGTATCTTTACCTTTTTCTATCAATCCTTGGGGCAATCCTTCCCATGATGGCAAATTTTGATTTTGCTATTGAATATGGAAATAGTTTTGACATTAAAAATTTTATTTCATTAGCAAATGCCAATCCAGCAGCTCAATCCATTTCTAGAGATTTATTGGTGGGAGCAACTGCAGTTTTTATTTGGATAGTAAATGAATCTAAAAAATTAAATATAAAAAATATGTGGGTTGTTTACATTGGAACTTTTTTAATAGCATTTGCTTTCTCTGCTCCTTTTTTCTTATTTCTTAGAGAAAGAAGATTAATTGAAATAGAAAATAAATAAATATTATTTATATAAAACTTTTAAAATGATTTCTTAAATATCATCGCAAACATAAAAAAACAAAAAGATGAGATAGCTATCCACATAATCGATGCATAACCAAATATATCTAGTACCCTCCCTGAAATAAATGGCCCAAAAAAATATCCCATTGCAAAACATTGTGATAACAGTGCTAGTGCGTAACCTTTTTTATTTGTAGGGGCAATACTGAAAACAACATCTGTAGATGTTGGGAGGAAGGATGATGTGCCTAAACTTATTAAGACGATTGCAAAAAACACTAAATAAAAAGCTGCAATATTAAAATAACTAGAAATAAATAATAAAAGTGAGGCGAAAGAAAAGTTGATTAAGCTAAATTTCAAGCCAAATAATTTTCCTTTTTTTGATATCCATGAACCTATTGGCCATTGCAAAAGTAACAATAAAATTAACTGAAAAGAAATGATAAAACTAATAACTTGTTCATTTAAAACATCTCTTATAACTCCACCCATAACAAGATCAAGTGGTAATGTCACCTGGATTAAAGCAAGAGATGTGGTTATAAATATTACAGATAAAACTATTATGGTTGTATTTTTATTCCACTTCTCTTGATAGATTTTAACGTGATCTAAAGACTTTTTTTGAGAATTCTCTAAAGTTTTTTTTATCGACTTTTTATTTCTTAAAATCAAAAAAATAATTGAAAACATACAAAATATATCATTTAAAAATATCGATTTGAGATAAATAAAATTATTCATAAATCCACCAATAAATACTCCTAAAAATATCCCCAAAGCCTCAGAAGTTCTCACCAGGGCATAAGCTTTTCTTGTATCAATAGGTTTACAAAAATATGGGACTACAAATTCTGCAGTAGGCCAATATATCCCCGCTGCTGCCCCTATAAAAGCTTGACCAAGGATGTAAGAGAAAGTATCTTTTGAAATAATTAAACAAAATCCAGCAGCAATACTTATGAATGAAGAGATAAATAAAGGATTATGAATTTTGCCTGTTTTATTAAGGTAATTACCAGTAACGATTCTTGTTAAAGTACCTATGATTGCTGATATCGTAAAACCTAAACCAATTTCTGTTGCTGACAATCCAATATTATTGAAAATAAGGGATGTTAAATAAATTACTCCTCCTGCTCCAAATGAAGCAAAGAATCTTATTTTAGTAATTAACCTTAAATGAAAGGGAAATTGACTCCACCAAAGTTTACCTGTAAGAAATTTATTCGGAATAACCACAATTGAAATTCATTTTTATACTTTTTGTAAGTTTCTTTAGTTTTTGTTCAGCAAAAGATGCAATAGCGGCTGAAAAGATAAATATCAAATTCGAAGAGATGTCAATCCCTTTAACTATAGATCAGTTATTAAACTTAGAGAATTATAAGGATGATTCTACAGAAGTAATAGACTGGTTTAAGCAAAATGGATTTTTAAAAGTATTTGAGATATCAAAATTTTTAAGATTCCCAGTTTTTAAAGAAGAAAGTTTAAACAGCCAAGTATTAAGAAGTTGGGTAGGCAGAAAAATTCTTTCAGAATTAAGTAATACTATTTTGATTCCCAATGACAAAGATGGTATTAA
This sequence comes from Prochlorococcus sp. AG-676-P15-1, assembly GCA_003210825.1. GTDB lineage: Bacteria > Cyanobacteriota > Cyanobacteriia > PCC-6307 > Cyanobiaceae > Prochlorococcus_A. The sequence goes on from QCUF01000001.1 coordinate 28,397, forward strand.
GGTTTTTAATACAATAGAAAGTTTGTTGGAAGTCAAAAATGAAGTTTCGACTTTGGACATCCTAAAGGCTTTACCTTCAGAAGAAATCTCGTTAGATATTGATAATTTAATTTTAATAATTTCTTCATGGAAAAAGGAATTAGCAAAGCAACAAAGTCTAAACCTAAAATTAAAATCATTAGAAAAAACCAATAACACTTTTTCTAAGAAAAAAGAATATAAAGATAATTCAGATCTGATAAAAATTAATAAGCAAATTTATACGCCTCATAGAGTTGAGCCTTTAAAAATTGAATTATGGAAAAATAAGAAAACCAAATCAAATAAAGATCTAGTTATATTTATGCCAGGCCTTGGAGGAAATATTGATAATTTCAGATGGATTGGCATTGAATTAAGTAAGAGAGGTTGGCCCGTAGTATTTATAGACCATGAAGGAAGTAATTCAAAGGCTTTTTTAGAAGTAATCGAAGGTACTAATTCAATTCCATCTAGTGCTGACTTTTTCTTATACCGTATCAAAGATTTAGATGCAGTAATAAAAGCGCATAATAATGGGAAATTAGGATTAGCCAATGAATCATATATTTTAATGGGACATTCTTTAGGAGCTTTAATAGCTTTTTTATATGAAGGTGATTTACCTAAAGATGACTTTGAAAAAAGATGTGATTTGGCTTTAAAAGATTTTGCAATAACAAATTTATCAAAATTACTCCAATGTCAATTAAACGAAATTCCATTACCCGAAATAATCAATCCAAAGAAGGCGAATGGGATTATAGGATTTAATTCATTTGGCAGCTTAATCTGGCCAAATGAAAAAAGTTCTGGAATTGAGGTTCCAGTACTGTTAATTGGAGGGACTTATGATCTTATAACTCCCTTAATAAGTGAGCAATTCAAAGTATTTTTATCTACTACTACTAATCCTTTAAATAGATTCTTGATTATTGAGGGATCAAGTCATTTTTCACCAATAAGAATCAATGATAATTATTCAGAAAATATCGAAAATAATGATATTTTTAAAATCAATAAATCTTTTATTGGATCTAATCCTTACTCTGTTCAAAATTTATCTTTAAAAGTTATCGTAGAGTTTTTAGAAAATATAAAAAATAACGAGAGCATTAAAGTTATAAAAAATCAAACAGAAAGCAATCTTGGTTTTCATCTTTTAGATAGAAAAACTTTAAAAGCAATAATCAAAAATTAGTATTCGATTCGAGGATCTAATATAGCAATTAAAATATCCACAACAAGATTTAATGAGACTATTAGTAAAGAGGTGATAATTACAATTCCTTGAACAACAGTATAATCTCTTTGGGTAATAGCTTCATGTAATCTTAAAGCTATACCTGGCCATGAAAAAGTAACTTCAAAAAGAAGCGCTCCACCTGCTAAAGAAGCTATTGTTAAACCTGAAATCGTAACAATAGGTAAAAGTGCATTAGGTAAAGAGTGATTTAAGATAATTTTCCTTCTTGAGATTCCTCTGCACAAAGCTGCATTTACATAATCGCTTTTTAGTGTCTTGTCTAAATTTATTCTTAGAGATCTACTAAAAATTCCGCTCAAAAGAAACCCAAGAGTTATTGAAGGAAGGGCAAGATGATATAAGCTTTCTCTTAAATAGATAAGATTATTATTTAGAATACTATCTAAAACTAGAAAGCCTGTAATTTGAGGTTGGCTATAAGTGATTGGGAACCTCCCACCAATTGGAAAAATTCTTAAATATACCGAAAATATTAATTGAGCTAAAATTGCCCCCCAGAAAGGTGGAATTGCATATGAAGAAATTCCTATTACTCTAGCTATGTAGTCTCCTTTTTTTCCTTTATTTTTTAAACCAAAAAAACCAAGCGGAAAGCCTATAACGATTGCAAAGAATATTGAAAAGATACCTAGTTCTACACTCGCTGGTAATGATTTAAGGATAATATCAAGAACCGGTTCTTGAGTACTTAAAGATTCTCCAAAATTTAAATGCAAAATATTATTAATGTAAGAAAGATATTGACTAAGAAGAGATTCATTTAACCCTAATTTATATCTAAGAATTTCTCTTGAAGCTTCATTAGCTCCAGATCCTAAAATTGCGTCAACTGGGTCTCCTGGCGCAACTCTCAACAAAATAAAAACTAATGTAGATATAATCCACAATATTAAAGGTATTAAAGAAATCTTTAATAAAGAATAATTTAAAAGTTTATTAAGATCTCTACTCATCAAGGAATTTGAGATCACTCATTAAAATAATTCCTGCACCATTAAAAATAGGTTTTGAAATTTCATTTTGCGACCAAGCTTTTTGAGATGAAATCCATATTGGAATATAAGGTATTGATTCTGAAGCTATTTTCTCTATTTCAATTAATTTCGCTAATCTTTCTTTACCGTTTAAATTTTCGCTATCAAGAAATAAATCTTCTACTATATTTGATCCCCAAAAACTTCCGCTGTAAACAGATTCTCCTTTTTTACAGTTATCACCTTCTATTTCACTGCAACTTAGAAGGGGTGTTAAATATGCCTCGGGGTCAGAATAAGCCCCTGTCCAATCAAGAATAACCGCTGTATATATTCCTAAATTTAGATTCTTATAAATAGTTGTAGACTCTACTCCGTTGAGTTTAATATTAATACATTCTTTCAAAATATTTTTTATTTGTTCTTGCCAAGTAAGAGCAATAAGTTTATCCGCAGGTACGTTAGATCTATAAGTAAGAGGAAGATCTAAAACATTCCCGTTACAGTAGCCTTCTTTTTGTAGTAACACTTTTGCTTCTAAGGGATCATATTTTGGCCATAATTCTTTCTTATTTTTTTTATAAATTGGTGGAACAAGTGATCTTGAGGGTTGCCTTAATCCATAACTAACCTTTTCGCTAATAAAGTCCCTATTAAGACTTTTAGCTATAGCCAACCTGACATTGAGATTATTTAAGGGATAAGAATTTGTTCTTAGACTAATAAAACTTATTTCTGTAGCAGGACTCTTTCCTTCTCTAATTTCTTTGTTATTGCTTAATAAATTTAAATTATTTCTTTGAATATCATCAATTGAATTTGATAAAAGAACATCAATTTGTTTACTTTTTAGAGCTCCAAAAAGAGAAGAAGAGTTGGCGTATCCAATAAAACTAATACCTTCATTATTCGGTTTATCACTCCAATAATTTAAATTTGGATCAATTATTTGAATTTCATTTGAAAATCTCTTCAATATATATTTACCTGTACCAACAAATTTATCATTTAAAAATTTATCAGAATAATCTTTATAATAAGTAGGTGAAATAGGTGTCAAATTTATAGATGTTAGTAAACCATTAACAGAACTTGATGGTTTGTTTAGATTAATGATTACCTTATATTCGCTTGGAGTTTCTATAGATTTTATTTTATCCCCCAAGATATAATTCATTGTTCCGATTCTTTTAAATCTATCAAAAGAAAACTTTATAGCATTTGAATTAAGTAAAGTTCCATCATGAAAAAGAACATTTTCTTTTAGATTAATTATTATTTGTAATTTATCTTTTGAAAAAATTGGCATTCCTGATGCTAATTCAGGAATCAATTCTCCTTCAGAATTTAATTCATATAAAGTATCACCAAGCGAACTTAATAATTGAAGTGATTTAAGAGTACTTGCCCTGGCAGGATCTAAGGATTCAATTTTACCTGAACTTGCAACTATAATTCTTTTGGATTTATTATTAGAAACGCAAGAATATTGTGATAAAGAAATAAAAAAAACGAATACAGCTATTAAAAAATTATTGTGCATAAAATTTGATTTTTCAGAAATTTACTTTTCAATAAAAGTATCAGAGCAATAGGTTTGTAGTGTAATTTGATTAATTTCCAATGAAAATATCTTATTAACTTCCAAAGAGAAGGGCCACTCTCTTATCCAACAAACTTTACTCTCTGGATTAATTCCTACAACCTGAAATGTCTTTTGACTATTTTTAATTTTCACACACGCTCCTTTATAGAGGTTTTTACAACTGTTATTAGGATTTAATTTAAAATTATTTTTAACTTCTACTAATTTTGAAAAACTCATTACATAAATACATTTCCTCTCTTTGGTTTAACAAGCTAAAGAGAGATATGCAAATTTTTTTTTCAAATACAACTTAATTGGCTAGCAATTAATTCAACTTCAGAAAGAGCATTTATTTCCTTCTTTGATTTTTCAAATTTGCCATTTGAAACTTCGTGAGTGATAACAACTATTTCTGCGTTATTTTCACTTGCATCTAATTGGACAATTGATTCTATTGATACATCATTCTTACCAAAGAGATCTCCAATCTTACCAATCACTCCTGGACTATCTAAACAAATAATTCTAAGATAATTCTTTTTTGATATTTGATTAAAATCAATAATATGGCAGTCTCTCCAAAAATTAAAAGATAATAATGGATCAATGGATTTCGTATCCTTTGTTAATAAAGACTGAAGATTTAAAATATCAGAAACAACAGAAGCAGCGGTTGGTCCACTACCTGCACCTGGTCCGTACAACATTATTTCCCCTAGAGGATCAGCATCTATAAGGATGGCATTATTCACACCATCAACCGTTGCCAAAGGATGAAATTTGGGGATTAAAGAAGGACCTACCCAAATATTTAGGGAAAGAGAATCATTAATGTTGATAGCATTTCTTTCAGAAAAGGCTAAAAGTTTTATTTCAAAACCTAATTTATTTGCATATTCAATATCTTTAATATCTATTTGATTTATACCCTCTGTACTAATTGAATCTCTATTAATTTTACCTCCAAATGCGAGTTCAGAAAGAATTGAAATCTTATCAGCCGCATCGTGTCCTCCAACATCAGCAGTTGGATCAAATTCTGCGAAACCAAGTTTCTGAGCCAATTCTAATGATGCCTTATAATCAGCTTTTTCATTTGACATTTTTGTAAGGATAAAATTTGTGGTACCGTTTATTATCCCAACCATTTTATTTATTTGATTACTTTTAAGAGATCTTTTTAAAGGTTCAATTATTGGAATCCCTCCACATACTGCTGCTTCTGTTAAAACATAGACTCCATTCTTAGAGGCTGTAGAATATATTTCACTCCCATATCTTGCAATTACCGCTTTATTAGCTGTAACTACTGATTTTCGAGCCTTTAAAGATTTCAGAATAATATCTCTGGCTATATCTGTCCCTCCCATTACTTCTACAATCACGTCAACATTTGGATCATTAATTAATTCATAAGGATCATTTATTAATAGATTATTTTCTAATTCAATGTCCCTTTTTTTGTTGATATTTTTAACAGCTATTCCTACGATTTCTATATCTTTTAAAATTGGATGCAGGTCATTTGTCGATTTTAAGATCTTATAAATACCTTTTCCTACAGTTCCAAAACCAATAATTCCAATTTTACACTTTTGCATTAGTTATCTTTATTTGTAATTTCAATTTTATAATATTATTTCGACAAAAAATCATTTGCCTGAGACTGCATTTTTAAGAGAATATTTAAAAAACCATTTGATCTTGATGGGGTTAAACTTGCCTTTAGACCAGTATCTTCTATGAATTTATTGTTTATATTAACGACTTCTTTTGGCGTTAATTCATTCATTCCATTGATAAGGAATGCAAGTAACCCCTTTGTTATCAAAGCATCAGAATAACCTTCCCAATAAAGTTTACCTTCTTGAAAACTCGCTTTAACAAAGACTTCAGAAACACATCCTTGAACTTTATTTTCGGGAATTAAGATACTACTATCTGGAACTTTCAATTTTTTACCTAACCATAAAATAAACTCATATTTTCTTTTAGGATCTTTTGCGTTTTTCAGTTTCTCTACTAATTTATTTAATTCTGTATAAGTTTCTTTCTTTTCCATTGTTATAAAACTAATAAATAACTAAATTAGATTTACACTATACTAATATTTCTTTTTCCGTAATAAAACCTGATAGAGGGATATCCCAATCAGCTCTAGTTAGAACTTTATCGCTTACACAATTAGAGGTTAAGATACCAATACATGGAATAGATCTCCAATTTTTATCTTCCCTTAATTTATCAAAATATCCTCCACCGTATCCTAATCTTATAAAGTTTCTATCAACGGAAAGACACGGAATAAACATCATACTAATGTTTTCATAACTTAATTTATTTGAAGAATAAGGAGCTAGTATCCCATGTAAATCTTTAGATAATTGTTTCTTATCCCAGGCACAAAATAACAGATTTTTTTTTTCTTCACATCTCGGCAACGCTAATAAATATTCATCACCAAGACTTCTTAAATCAACTTCATTTTCAAGAGGCCAGTAAATTCCTATATACTTTTTTTTTAAATCTTTTCTAAAAATTGAATCAACATATGTTTTTACATTGATTTCAACTTTTCTCATATCAATAGCTGAACTTTTATTTCTCAAATTTTTAAAAAATTTCCTTTCAAAATTCTTTTTTTCTGAGATAATCATAATTTATATTTAATTAAATCCTTCTTCATTTAATTTTGTAAGGGCTATGGCTAGTGCGTCTGCCGAGTCATCAGGTTTTGGTGCACGGGATAAATTTAGGTTGTACATTACCGCTTCAATAACTTCCTTCTTTGATGCTTTGCCAGAGCCTGCGATAGTAAGCTTGACTTGAGAAGGGGCGTACTCACTAACTTTAATGCTTTTGGAAGCAAATACCATCATAATAACTCCCCGAGCCTGAACAACGCTAATGGTAGTGCTAGATCTATAAAAGAAAAATTTCTCTACCGCAGCAATATCAGGTTTCCACTGATCAATCAACGTATTGAGATCATTAAAAATTTCATAAAGTCTATCTCCTTCCCCTTTATTTTTATTAGTTTCAATTACCCCACAATCAAGAAATATCTTCTTCTCATTTTGAATCTCAATAATGCCATATCCAACTCTTCCTAATCCAGGATCAATTCCAATAATCCTCACTTTATTATTCTTGTGATGATAATTGAAATTTGGAAAGGTCTTCTTTTTCATTCAAATCGAAGACTTTACAGAATGCTTGAATGACTCTTTCTCCTGAATCAACTTGCTCTAAGGGATCTTTTCTTAATCGATGCCTTAAAGAACATGTAATTACTCTAGCGATATCTTCTTCTTGCACTTCAGTTCTTCCCTCAAATGCAGCAATTGCCCTTGCAGATCGATTAGTTACAATATCCCCCCTTAGTCCATCAACATCAAGTTCGCCACATATAGCAGATATATTTAATCTAAGATCATCATCCAATTGAACAGAATTTAGTATCTCTTGCGCTTTAATAACTTTTTGCTGAAGGTCATCTTGCTTTTTCTCAACACTTATTGAGAATTCATCGGGATTATCATCAAATGAAGTTCGCTGATCAACAACTTTAACCCTTAATTCTGCATCTCTTACTGTCTTAACCTCAACGCTCATACCAAACCTATCTAATAACTGAGGCCTAAGTTCTCCCTCTTCTGGATTGCCAGAGCCAATTAAAACAAATCTTGCAGGATGTCTAACTGAAACTCCCTCTCTCTCAACTGTATTCCATCCAGATGCGGCGGAATCTAAAAGAACATCAACTAAATGATCGTCGAGTAGATTAACTTCGTCTACGTATAACAAGCCTCTATTAGCTTTTGCTAATAAGCCTGGTTCAAAGGCCTTAATTCCTTCGCTTAAAGCCTTTTCTATATCAATAGTTCCGCACAGTCTGTCTTCTGTTGCCCCCAATGGCAAATCAACCATTGGGACTTGTTTTTTATCTTTCTCCAAACTTTCTCCCTGTACAATTTTCTCTAAAACTTCTTTACTCTGTAAATCAGGATCTATAAGTGAACTATTATATGGATCATCTTTAACAACATCTATAGCTGGTAACAAGTCTGCTAGAGCTCTTATAGTTGTAGATTTACCAGTTCCTCTGTCACCCATAATCATTACTCCTCCAATTCTTGGATCTATAACATTTAACAAAAGAGCTAATTTCATTTCTTCTTGACCAATTACAGCAGTAAAAGGAAAAACTCTTCTTTTCTTTGTTGTATTCACAGCTTTAGTTCTACTTTATTTTCGTATGATCAATAGATGATACTTCAGAAAATGTTTTTAGTAAATATCCAAATTAAATTGAACGTTTTGACTATATTTGAGCTTATTTATATACAATTTTATTTCTTAATCTAATTTAATTTCTTAAAGTCTATTTTTTATCCTAAAATTTGACGTTTAGAATATGTTTAAAACTACAAACTTAAAAAAGACTTTAACAAAAAATATCAACTTTTCATCAATTTTTACTTAACTTTATAAATTTACTTGCCCTTTGAATTTTTTAAAAACCAGTTAATTTGGTGAACGATTCCTCTTAAGACATTAATATCATGACTTGATGTCTTCGCTTTTAATAAAAATCTTTTAAAGTTAGTGATTTTTGAATTAGCTGTATGTTCCAAAAGATATCCAGTTTTAATAAGCATTTCTTCTATTTCTTTAAAAGATTCATAAATTTGTTTTGATGATGCAAGGTCAAAAACTTGTAAATCTTTCTCTGAATTATTTTTTGAAGATTTATTTAATTCATACAAGATTATTGAAACTGCATGAGAGAGGTTTAAAGAAGGATAATTTTGAGAAGTTTTAATATTAAGAATCTTATGTGCAAAAAGTAATTCATTATTACTTAATCCTCTATCCTCTCTTCCAAATAAAATACCTAAATTATTAATCTCAACAAAAGATGAAATCCATTTTGAAATTTCCTCAGGAGATTCACATTCAATATCATTACTTAAATCAATCCTTCCACACGTGGCAATGACCAAATCACAATCAAAAATTGCTTGCTCAATACTATTAAAAATTTTACAATTATCAATATATCTATGTCCTTTAAGAGCCATTTTTTTTGCTTCTAAGGAAAAAATATCACATTTTGGAGAAACAATCCTCAATTCATTAACATCAAAATTAGAACATAATCTTGCGATACTTCCAACATTTAAAGGTCCATTTGGTTCGACCAATACAACGTTCAAGTTAAGTCTTTTTTTCTTCAAATTTATTACAAGCTATGTAAATACGTTAATAAATTAGACATGTTTTGAGGATCAATATCAAAACTTGGCATAGGAGGGGTAACTCCTTCAATAACTTGTTTTATGATTTCTGCATCATTTAAACGCATAGTTATTGAATGTAAATCTGGTCCAACTAATCCTCTAGCAGTAATACCATGGCATCCAACACAATTCATTTTAAAGAGAGTATCTCCTTCTTTAAAAGAACCATTGAGTTCAAGAGTTTTAAGAATATATGTATCATTTTCTTCATGATTAAAATAAAAGAAAGAGCCACTAATTAATAAAATCATACAAACAATAAAAACCCGTTTCCAGATTTTTGTTTTCAAAGTTTTTTCTGCTGCAGATGATGAAGATGTTGTCACAAAAAAATGTCTCTGTGTCACAATTGTGAATGAGAAATGAAAAAAATGCCAGCAAATGATTGAACCTCTTTTATGTGGAATAGTTTTAGGATTAGTTCCAATAACCCTTCTAGGATTATTTGTTAGCGCGTGGAATCAATATAGGAGAGGATCAGGGATGTTAGATATGGATTAAAAAAGTCAATTTTGATTGACCATAAGTCCTAACATCATAAATATTCCACAAAATATTCGCCTTAATATCCATATCTAATGAATGTTCGCAGATAACAATAGTACCTTTTTTTATGAAATTACAGTTAAATATTTGATTTAAAACTAATTCATGGTAATTAGCTCTGTATGGGGGATCTAAAAAGATAAAGTCAAATTTTATTTTATTAAAATCATTTGAAGAGAAGATATTCCTCTCAGTATTTGGCTTCGTCCAAATTAATACATCTTTGCAAATAACTTCAATATCATGTTTTCGATTATCTATATTTTGCAACGAGTGAAGATTTTTTAAACATATTTTTGAATTGTTTTTATTTTTTTCAATTGCAACTATTTTTTTTGCGCCATGATTATAGGCTTCACAGGAGACAGCACCTGTTCCGCTAAATAAATCTAACCAATTAGAATTTTCTACAGTATTTTTCAAAATATTAAAAATTGCTTCCCTAACCATTAAGGTTGTTGGCCTAGTATCAATATTTCTCGAGCTTTCAAGCCTTCGACCTCCAATTAACCTCAAATTTGTTTTCATATATCACAAATCAAATTATTGAATACCTTTAACCCATCGACGTAAAAGTTTTTCACCGGTTTTCCCTGATTTTTCAGGATGAAACTGACAAGCCAGTAAATTATCTCGTTCTATCATTGCTGTTAATTTTTCAGAACCATAACTAACATTTGCAGTTACTAAATTAGTATTTGAGGGCACTGCATGATAAGAATGAACAAAATATACCCAATGATTTAATTCATCCTCTTTTAATAAGCTATTTTTTCTTGTAGGGAGAAGTTCACACCATCCAACATGAGGGATTCTTTGATCTAATAATTGAGGGATTTTTTTTATTTGGCCTTTAACTATTCCAAGTCCATTAATTTTGCCCTCATCACTTGATTCAAAAAGTAATTGTAATCCAAGACAAATACCTAAAAATGATTTACCACTTTTAATCCAATTTTTAATATCAATTATTAACCTTGTATTCTTGAGATTATTAATTGCAGGATCAAAAGAACCCACCCCAGGCAGTATTAATGCTTTACAGTCTTTTGTTTGATGATTATTTTTAATTAAAACTATTTCTTCTTCAAGGCTTTCTAAGGCTTTTGTTACAGAGTGAATATTACCCATTCCATAATCTATGAGTCCTATTTTTGCCAATACCTTAGTTTATAAGTGTTTTGATAAAGTACTTGAAAGAGTCGCTTTTGGGACTGCTCCAACAACAGTGTCAACTTTTTGACCACCTTTGAAGATCATTAAGGTTGGGATACTTCTGATTCCATATTGACTAGCAACATTTGGGTTCTCGTCTGTATTTAATTTAAATACTTTAATTTTCCCTTCAAAGTCTTTAGAAATCTCTTCTACAACAGGAGCGACCATCCTGCAAGGTCCACACCATGGAGCCCAAAAATCAACTAAGACTGGCAGATCACTTTGCAAAACTTCTTTGTCAAATGAAGAATCAGTAACGGGGGGGGCTGATGACATAATTTAGATATTCCTTTTAGAAAATTTAGCAAGCTATTCTTTTAAGTGATGATTTCATTACAGATAAAAACATATAAGTAACAAAAGGACTTAAAAAAAGCCCGATAAATCGGGCGATTTGGTGTGTGAGGAGTATGGGGTTTCCCCCATAACTCAATGATAACTCTTAAATAGAAATTTTTAAAATTTAAAACGATAGAATTTTATATTATTTACCCATTCCAAGTTGTTGAGCTTTTTGATACACTTTCCCCTCTGTTAAGAGAGAAGGTGCAATTACAATTTCTACATTTTGCATTTCTTTAATATTCTTAGCTCCTAGAGTACTCATTGATGTTCTAATAGCTCCAAGTAGATTGTGTGTCCCATCATCAAGTATTGCAGGTCCTTTTATAATTCTTTCTAAAGAACCTGTAGAACCTACTTCAATTCTCGTACCTCTCGGTAAAACAGGACTAGGTGTTGCCATTCCCCAGTGAAATCCATTACCTGGAGCACTTAATGATTTAGCTATTGGGGAGCCTATCATTACAGCATCAGAACCACAAGCAAGACATTTACAAATATCTCCACCAGTGATTATTCCTCCATCAGCAATTATTGGAACATAACGACCAGTTTCTTCAAAAAAGTAATCTCTTGCTGAACTACAATTAGATATTGCTGTTGCTTGGGGTATGCCGATTCCTAAAACCCCTCTAGAAGTACAAGCAGCCCCTGGACCAATTCCCACCATAAGTCCTGCTACACCTGCTTTCATAAGAAGATCAGCAACTTCATAAGTTACACAATTTCCAGCAATAACAGGAACTTTTAAAGATTGACAGAGACTTTTAATATTTAAGGTCTCCTTTCCGTCCATACCTAAATGTTCCGTTGAAACTACTGTCCCCTGTAGAAAAAATAAATCTATTTTTGATTTAATTAATGTTTCTTTAAATTTTATAGCGGCTTGAGGTGTTCCACTTAAAGCTGCTATACCACCTTGTTCTTTAATATCATTAATTCTTTGAATTATTAGGTCTTCTTTTATAGGTTCACTATATATTTTTTGCATTAAGGGAACAAATTCTCCTTTACCAACAGATGAAATTTGACTCAATATTTCTTTTGGATTTTGATACCTAGTCTGTATACCTTCCATATTAAGTACTCCAAGAGCTCCTAAATTAGAGAGCTCTACTGCTGTGTTTACATCAACCACACTATCCATTGCACTAGCAATAATTGGAATTTCTCTTCTAATATTTCCAATTGACCAAGAAGGATCAGTTAAATCATAATCTAGAGTTCTATTTCCAGGCACTAAAGCTATTTCATCAATACCATATGCTCTTTTTACTTTTTTGTTTAGACCAATTTCAATATTCACGGATTTTTTAATTATTCTGATTAAATTAACAACTAAAGGTGAAATAAGCCAATAATTATTAAAAAACAAAAGAGTTTTTTTATTATTTGTGTATTAATGTGAGTATTTGAAAATTAATTATTAGCTTTATTTTATTCATTCTGACAATCAGGGATTATTATTAAAGAAAGGTTTTTTATATGTCTGATATTGTTGATTCTGGGAATTCTGGTTTGAGTGAAAATAACGATCGAATCATTCAGACTGATTTAAGAAATGAGATGTCACGCTCTTACCTAGAGTATGCGATGAGTGTCATTGTAGGACGTGCTCTCCCAGATGCAAGAGATGGCTTAAAGCCAGTACACAGAAGGATTTTATATGCGATGTATGAGCTTGGCTTGACAAGCGGCAGGCCATATAGAAAATGTGCAAGAGTCGTCGGAGAAGTTTTGGGAAAGTACCACCCTCATGGAGATACTGCTGTTTATGATGCACTAGTACGAATGGCTCAGGATTTTTCTATGAGAATGCCATTAATAGATGGTCACGGAAACTTCGGATCGGTAGATAATGATCCGCCAGCCGCAATGAGATATACAGAATCACGTCTTCAATCCCTAACAGATGAAAGTTTATTAGAGGATATTGAATCTGAGACTGTAGATTTTTCAGATAATTTTGATGGATCACAACAAGAACCAACAGTTTTACCAGCTAGGATACCCCAGCTCCTTTTAAATGGATCATCAGGCATTGCTGTAGGAATGGCTACTAATATACCTCCTCATAATTTAGGAGAATTAATTGATGGTCTTAAATCCATAATAAAAAACCCGTTGATAGAAGACAAAGAACTTTTTGAATTAATTAAAGGACCAGATTTCCCTACTGGAGGCCAAATCTTAGGAAGGGAAGGAATCAGAGAGACATTCAAATCTGGTAGAGGATCTATAACTATGAGAGGGGTTGCAGATATTGAACAAATCAAATCTCCTGGAAGAGCAGAAAAAGATGCTGTAATAATCACTGAGCTTCCATTTCAAACTAATAAAGCAGGTCTTATAGAAAGAATCGCAGATCTAGTAAATGAGAAAAGATTAGAGGGGATCTCTGATATTAGAGATGAGAGTGATAGAGATGGGATGAGAATTGTAATCGAGCTTAAAAGAGATGCATATCCTCAAGTTGTTTTAAATAATTTGTTTAAAATAACACCACTACAAAATAACTTTAGCGCGAATATTTTAGCCCTTGTTAAAGGAGAACCTACAACCCTTTCTCTCAGAAAAATGCTAGATGTATTTCTAGAATTTAGAATTGAAACAATCAAAAGAAGAACAAGTTTCTTATTGAAAAAAGCAGAAGAGAGAGATCATATAATCAAAGGTCTTCTTTTAGCCCTTGACGCAATGGAAAATATCATAAATTTGATAAGATCTGCAAAAGATACAAATTCAGCAAGAGAACAATTGCAAAACAATCATGAACTATCTGTAATTCAAGCAGATGCAATTTTACAAATGCAATTAAGAAGATTAACAGCTTTAGAAGCCGATAAAATTAAAGCAGAACATGATGAGCTCACTAGGAAAATTACAGATTACAAAAATATATTAAATGATAAGGAGAGGATAAATGAAATTATTCTTGAAGAGCTTAAGAAAATAAATGATAGATTTTCATCTCCGAGAAAAACAGAGATTCTCAATTTAGGCGGAGGTCTTGATGATATTGACTTAATAGCTAACGAAAGATCCGTTGTCTTATTAACTACTGCAGGATACTTAAAAAGAATGCCTGTAAGCGAATTCGAGTCCACAAGCAGAGGATCCAGAGGTAAAGCTGGAACAAAGAATCAACAAGATGATGAAGTTAAATTATTTATAAGCTGCAATGACCATGACACTCTTCTACTTTTCAGTGATAGAGGGGTAGCCTATGCACTTCCAGCATATCGAGTACCTATGAGTAGTAGAACAGCTAAAGGAACTCCCTCTGTTCAACTACTCCCAATACCAAGAGAAGAACAAATTACTTCTCTTGTTTCAGTAGATTCTTTCGATAACGAATGTTATTTATTAATGCTCACCAAAGCTGGATTTATAAAAAGGACTCCACTATCCGCTTTTTCAAAAGTACGTTCAAATGGTTTAATAGCAATTAACCTAGAAGAAGGAGATGCTCTAACTTGGGTTAGATTATCTACCGAAGGAGATAGTGTATTAATTGGCTCAGGTAGAGGAATGACTATTCACTTTAGGTTAGATATTAATGAATTAAGACCTCTTGGAAGAACTGCTAGAGGTGTTAAATCAATGAACTTAAAAGAAGGAGATCAACTTGTCTCAATGGATGTTTTAAGTCGTGACCTTGTTGATCAACTTGCAAATCTTGTCCAAGAAGATATTGAGGATGAGAAGGAGGAAGATCTTGACAGCAAGTCTTCAAATGGACCGTGGGTTCTAGTAGCCAGTGCTTTTGGCCTTGGAAAAAGAGTGCCAGTTACAAAATTTAGATTACAAAAACGTGCGGGGATGGGACTTAGAGCAATAAAATTCAGAATCAAAGATGATTCGCTCATCGGACTTAAGGTTCTTGGAGAAGGTGAAGAATTACTTTTAGTAACCGAAAGAGGTGTAATTGTAAGAACTAATGCCGATAAAATTTCTCAACAATCAAGAGCTGCTACAGGTGTGAAATTACAACGACTAGATGATGGAGATCATTTATCTAAGGTTGTGTTGGTTCCTCATGAACAAATTAATGAAGAAGATCAATTAATTTCTAATGAAGAAGAAACTTAAAAACCTTAGAGTAGAAAGTTCTTATGGAAATTCTTGATATTTTAATATTAGGTTCTGGGCCTGCAGCATTATGTTTAGCTTCAGAATTAGCCAAGCAAAATCTTAATATCAAGGGAATATCTACAAAATCTCCCCATGAAAAATGGGAAAACACATATGGGATTTGGGCTTCTGAGTTAGAGGAATTTGGTTTGGCATCTTTGTTATCTCATAGATGGTCAAAAACTGTAAGCTATTTTGGAGATGGAATAAAATATAAAGGGAATAATCCAACAAAACATTGTTACGACTATGGTTTAATAAATCAGGAAGCTTTTCAAAATGAACTTTTGAAGACATGCAAAGGTATTAAATGGTTGAATGAAACTGCAAAATTAATTAAATCAGAAAACAAAATTTCTGAAGTGATTTGTTTATCAGGTTTAAAACTAAAGGCAAGATTAGTAATTGATGCAAGTGGACACAAAAGTAAATTTATTAAAAGGCCATTTTCAAAAGAAGTTGCCCAGCAAGCTGCATATGGAATAGTCGGTAAATTTTCTATTCCTCCTGTAAAAAAAGATCAATTTGTTTTAATGGACTTTCGTTCTGACCATCTAGATGAAGAAGAGTTGTTGAAATCGCCCTCTTTTCTTTATGCAATGGATTTAGGAAGTGAAACTTATTTTGTTGAAGAGACATCACTAGCTAGTTTCCCTGCTTTTTCTAGAGACGATTTAAAAAAAAGACTTTTAAGTAGATTACACAATAAAGGAATAAAAGTAGTAGAGATTTTTCATGAGGAGAATTGCTTATTCCCTATGAATTTACCACTTCCATATAAGAACCAATCTGTTCTTGGTTTTGGAGGTGCTGCAAGTATGGTTCATCCCGCATCTGGATATATGATTGGATCTCTATTAAGAAGAGCTCCACTTCTTGCTGAAAAATTAGCAATCTTTTTGAAAGATCCAAACTATAGTTCATTAGAATTAGCCACTAAAGGATGGTCAGTCTTATGGCCATATGAGTTAACTCAAAGACATAAGCTCTATCAATACGGACTCCGGAGATTAATGAGCTTTGATGAAAGTAGATTAAGAAGTTTCTTTTCGAATTTCTTCAAATTATCTACGGAAGAATGGGTGGGTTTTCTAACTAATACACTTCGATTACCAAAACTAATTTATGTAATGAGTAAAATGTTTATCAATTCACCTTTAAAAGTTAAGCTTGGAATGTTAAAGATAAAATAAGATTTTTATAATTCCCAATCTTTAATTCTTATATCAGGAAATATTTCATCTTCTTCTTCAATGTTTTTGAGAAATTTATAATCAACAATAGATTTATTTTCCAACATTTCAATTAATTTCCAGAATCTAAAAAGATGTCTATCGATTCTTTCTTTAGCAAGTTCAGTTGTAGTGCCCGCCCTTAAAATGAAACTCCAATCAGAGGATTCAGAAAGAAGTAACTCTCTTGCTGCTTGCTTTAATAGTCTTATAGAAAAATCATCATTAAATTTCCTAGAAGATAATTCAACAAAAGCAGCTCCCGCCTTTGTAATTTTCGGAACTATCCATGCATTTTTATCATTAAGCCAGTAATTATGAAATCCTCCTTGCCCCCAACTTGAAGGAGAAGGATCGCAAATTTGAAGGTTAGGATTTTGAAGAAGAATTTCCTTCAAGTTTGTAAGCTTAATAAAGTATTTTGTAGATTTATTAAATATATTTTCAATAAATTTTGGTCCTTCGTACCACCAATGTCCAAATAGTTCAGCATCAAATGGAGCAATTAACAAAGGTTCGAATGATGCTGATAAAGAAAGTTTCTTTAATTGTTTAGATCTTGATAAAAGATAATTCTCAGCATGTTCTTCAACTTTTTCTATAGCTTCATCTTCTATATAAAATTCTTTTTTGCCTAATGAAGATTTATTATTTGTAATTCTATGAAATTTCAATCCTAAAGGCCTGCTTGATGGAATGCCTTTTTTTTGTAGTTCTGAGGAAGATAATTCCCAGCCTAAGTCTTTATGAAATTCTCTATAAACTGGATTTCCTGGATATCCATCTCTAGAGGACCAAACTGGCAATGTTGATTCACTATCTCTCCCAAAAAAAGCGACCCCTTTTTTTGAACAAATAGGTGCATATACACCATATCTAGGCCTTGGTGATCCATTCAGAATCCCATGACCGTCTAAGACTGCATATCTAATTCCGCAATTAAGTAATATGCCATCAAGATTTTCATAATAAGCGCACTCAGGCAACCAAATACCTAATGGTCTTGTACCAAAAATAACTTCATGACTTCTAATGGCAGTATTTATTTGACCTAATACCGTTTCAGGGTTTTCTCTAAGGATTGGTAAATATCCATGGGTTGCCGCACAAGTAAGAATATCTAAATTTCCAGTCAAATTTAAATTTTTAAATCTTTCTATTAAATCTCCAGAACATTTTTCCCAAAATAAATAATTATTTTTAATATTTCTCAGAAGGAATTCGGATGCGGATTGTTCCTTTTTAGGTAAATCAGACAAAAATTCTATTCTTGTTTTAATCCAAGATGAGTATTTCTTTTGAATTTGTTTATTTTGAAGAAGAGATAATAAGGTTGGAGATAAACTGAGGGTTAATTTTGTATTGCTAGTATCTTGCTTTTTGCTTGATTCCATTACTTGAAGCAATGGAATATAACATTCGAGTATTGCTTGGAATAACCAATCTTCTTCTAAGGAATTTTTTTCATTTTTTCTAACATATGGGAGATGAGCATGTAGAACTATTGCCAATCTGCCTAAGTAGTTTTTTTTAGGGAAAGGCCCATTCATAGTTTTTTAAAGATTATGATTAAAGTTCTTTTAAAATGTCAAAATTTACTTTTAGTCAAATATTCAATTGTTATTTTTTCTAAATAATACTTTATTAAACAAATATAAAAACTTTTTATTTATAAATATTTAACCAAAAATAAAAAGATATTGATTACTATAAATAGGGCTTATTTATCCGTATCTAGTAATTTTTTTTTAATTAGATTAATATAAGTGTAATCGTAATAAATTAATGTCCAGAGATCCTGGCAGAATATTGATCTTTGATACAACATTGAGAGATGGTGAGCAATCACCTGGTGCGAGCTTAAATCTTGAGGAAAAACTTGCAATTGCCCATCAACTTGCAAGATTAGGAGTAGATGTTATTGAAGCAGGATTTCCATTTGCTAGTCCTGGAGATTTTAAGGCAGTAAATAAAATTGCTGAAGTAGTTGGGGGAGAAAATGGTCCAATAATTTGTGGTTTAGCTAGGGCTTCTACAAATGATATAAAAGCTTGTTATGAAGCTGTAAGCCCAGCTCCCAAAAAAAGAATTCATACATTTATAGCCACTAGCGATATACACCTAAAACATAAACTTAGAAAAACAAGAGCAGATGTTCTTTGTATAGTCCCTGAAATGGTTAGTTATGCTAAATCATTAGTTGATGATGTTGAATTCTCTTGTGAAGATGCTTCAAGAAGTGATCCTGAATTTCTTTATGAAGTAATTCAATTAGCGATATCATCAGGAGCTACAACTATTAATATTCCAGATACAGTTGGTTTCACAACTCCAAGTGAATTTGGGAAGCTTATTTTTGATATTAATAAAAATGTTCCAAATATTGATGAAGCTATTATTTCAGTTCATGGTCATAATGATTTAGGATTAGCTGTTGCTAATTTTCTAGAAGCAGCGAAGAACGGAGCGAGGCAATTAGAGTGCACGATAAATGGGATAGGGGAAAGAGCAGGGAATGCCTCCTTAGAAGAATTAGTAATGGCATTACACGTGAGGAAAAGTTTTTTTAATAGTTTCTTTGGAAGAAGTTCAGATTCACCTACTCCACTAACAGCCATAAGAACAGAAGAAATCACGAAAACTTCGAGATTAGTATCTAACTTAACTGGAATGAATGTTCAGCCTAATAAGGCAATTGTTGGGGCAAATGCTTTTGCTCATGAGTCGGGAATCCATCAGGATGGTGTACTAAAAAATAGACTCACATATGAAATTATTGATGCAAAAACTGTTGGTTTGAATGATAATAAAATTTCATTAGGGAAACTTAGCGGAAGAAGTGCCGTAAGAGCAAGATTGGAAGAGATGGGATACGATTTAAGTAGAGAAGACCTGAATGATGCTTTTGCTCGTTTCAAAGATCTCGCTGATAGAAAACGAGAAATTACTGATAGAGATTTAGAAGCTATTGTTAGTGAACAGGTTCAACTTCCGGAATCTAAATTTCAACTAAGTCATGTTCAAGTTAGTTGCGGCAGTACATCCAAGCCTACCGCGACAGTAACTCTTATAAATACAGAAGATCATACTGAAAATACGGCTGTCGCAATAGGTACTGGACCTGTAGATGCAGTTTGCGAAGCACTAAATGAATTAACTAAAGTTCCCAATGAATTAATAGAGTTTTCAGTAAAATCTGTGACGGAAGGAATAGATGCATTAGGGGAAGTTACTATAAGAATTCGGAACAAGAATAAAATATATTCCGGACATTCTGCGGATACAGACGTAGTTGTTGCTGCTGCGAATGCTTTTGTAAATGCTTTAAACAGGCTTGTATTTTCAGAGAAGAAAAACTCTATTCACCCCCAATTTGATAATTTAGAAAATACCAAAAATAAGACATTATCAAATCCTAAAAAATAATTTAGTTTTGGGATTATTAAGTTTAGCCAAAAACTACTCGCCTAATAATGTAGATTAAAGCTTTAATTTAATTTTTAATAAAATAAGGTAATGAGAGAAAGGGTATTAGGATATTGGACTCTTGCATGGGTTGGTTTGATAAGTAATATCATTGCTTTACCCATAATCGCTTTAATAGTAAGTTATGGGCCTCCATTAAAAGTGGCTAATATTACACTAGCTATAACCCTTGGCTGGCCTGCCGCAATAGTTGGAATAGTCTCTTCTTCTGCTCTTTTAGCAGAGAAGAAATGGGGTATTACCTTAACTCTAGTATCTCTTTCAATGATAATTTCTGGAACAGCTCCATATTCTATTTTTCGATTAGTCGTCCTTAAAGATATTTTTGGAATTGGAGGTTTTACACTTTTATCTGCTTTATTTAGCGTCTTGGCTTTAATATATTGGTGTAATCCGAAACATCGAAGAAATATTAGATTATAAAAAATAGTAAATTAAGAAAAAGTATTATTTTTTGTTGTTGGATATTGAATTCGTCTATGTCTAATTCTTTTCCAAACATTTAAAAAAGATTTTTTTATTAGAAAAATTTCTCCCTTAGAAAGATTACTATCATTTAACTGACCATCAACTATTCTTGAATTAAATATTTTGGATATTGTTTCTAGTGCTTCATAATCAGAAGCATTAATATCCATTGCTCTTAATGCGGCTTCACATCCATCGGCAAGCATCAAGATAGCCGTTTCTTTAGATTGTGGTATGGGACCTTTATATCTAAAATCACTATCTTTAAAATTTAGTTTTTTCTCTTTAGCTTTATTAAGAAAATATCCCATTTTTAGAGTTCCTTGATGTTCAGGGATGAAATTAGCTATTGGTTTTGGCAATCTATTTTTTCTTGCAAATTTCAGGCCTTGATCTACGTGGGCTTGTAAAACCTCTGAGCTTTTAAAAGGATCATCTATTTCATCATGTGGATTCACCCCCCCATCTTGATTCTCAATAAACCATTTTGGAGCATGTAATTTCCCAACATCATGATAGAGAGAACCAGTTTTGATAAGATCAATATCACCTCCTATCATTCTTGTCGCCTCTTCAGCTAGACCACATATCAACAAAGTATGTTCAAAAGTACCTGGGGCTTCAATAGAGAGTCTTCTAATAAGAGGTTTTTCTTTATCAGCCAATTCCAATAATCTTGCCTTTGTTAATAATCCAAATATGGACTCAAAAATGGGAATAAATAATATTGTTATGAGCATTATTATTGCCAATAACAAAGAATCAGAAAATATTTTGCCATTTGAAATAAAAAATTCTTGTTTATCCACTAAGGAATATTCATCATTTCCAATTAGTAACCATTGAGAAATCAATGCACCAATTGGAACAAATATTGAAAGTTGAAGTAACTGAGCTCGGCTTCTTATTCTTCCGCCAAGAACTGAAACGACACCGGCGCAAATCAATGCTATGAGTAAAAGATTATTATTGATATTCACCAGAGAATCTGGCCAACTTAGACTTGCTATTGAGACCCAAGCTAAAGCAGTTATGGTTCCCATACCTTGAGAAATAATTAAAGCAGGAGGTATGATGATAGACA
Source organism: Prochlorococcus sp. AG-676-P15-1 (assembly GCA_003210825.1). Classification (GTDB taxonomy): domain Bacteria; phylum Cyanobacteriota; class Cyanobacteriia; order PCC-6307; family Cyanobiaceae; genus Prochlorococcus_A. The sequence continues at coordinate 50,057 of QCUF01000001.1, forward strand.
AAGGACTAAATCCTGGTCCAAATATATTTTTTATCATCTGAACGACTAACAGCAGTGAAATAATTAACAAGATTTGTCTTGAATTAATGTTTGGATTTTCTTTTCTAGAAACTAGTATTAAAAATCCACACGTGAATAAGACTTCAGCAAAATTCAAGCCCCAGGAAAAAACATCTGAAACTCCTAACGTTGGAGCAAGGAGAATTTCATAGGAAGATATTATGGAGATAACAATACATATAAGGAAGATAATTAATTTATCTATTGTTGAAATTTGAATAGGATTCTGTGCAGGAAATTGACTTCTTTTCCATAATTTATTTAATTTTTTTATAATTCTTGTAGTAGTTTCCACAGAATACAATCAGATATAATTGATTAATTTAAAATTATAGGCATCCTAGAAGTAAAAAGGAGAAGTTTTTCTAAATGTCATTAAAACTAGATGGTAAAAAATTATCTTTAGAAATCGAAGAAAGATTAAAAAACTATATTCAAATTAATAAAACAATTGCAAAAAGAAATCCTGGTTTGGCTGTAATAAGAATTGGCGAAGATCCCGCAAGCGGAGTTTATGTAGGGAACAAAGAAAAAGCTTGTTCGAGAGTAGGAATAAAGAGTTATATTTTTCATCTAAAAGATTCAGTAGATCAAAAAGAAGTTGAACAATTATTAAATAAATTAAACCTTGATAATGATATTGATGGAATGTTATTACAACTACCAATACCAAAGAAATTTGATGAACAAAGATTGATAAGTTTCATTAATCCAGGGAAAGATGTAGATGGATTAAATGAGCAAAATATTGGGAAGTTAGTAAAAAATGAACCTGCGATGAGATCCTGCACACCAGCTGGGATAATTAATTTACTAAGATCCCAAAATATTGAAATTGAAGGAAAGAAAATTGTTGTTATTGGAAGAAGTTTGTTGGTTGGAAAACCACTATCTCTTATGTTGCTGAATCTTAATGCGACGGTAACAATGACTCATTCAAAAACTATAAATTTAAATAAAATATGCAAGGAAGCGGATATATTAATTGCTGCAGCAGGAAAACCTAACCTTATAGACTCGAGCTTTGTCAAAGAGGGTGCTGTAATTATTGATGTTGGAATTCATCGATTAAAAAGTTCCGACAAAAGCAAAAACAGATTATGTGGAGATGTATTATTAGAAGATGTCATTCCCAAAGTATTTGCATACACTCCCGTCCCTGGTGGTGTTGGACCAATGACAGTAACAATGTTACTAGTAAATACTATTTCCAGCTGGCAAAAACAATTTGGTTTATCATCAACTCTTAATGACCTGCAGCCATAAAGCTAACGATGCAGAAAAAATTACTCAACGTAAAAAATGAAAGAAGTTTTTGATAATATTACGGATTTTGAAAAATATCTAAAAGACACAAGAAATGTCGTCGAAGAAGCTCTTGATTTCTCATTAGGCCCAGAGAATCCAGAAGTACTTAGGGAATCAATGAGATATTCTCTCCTAGCTGGAGGTAAAAGGATACGTCCTATTTTATGTCTAGCATCTTGTTCTCTAGCAGGAGGTGATCCCTCCCTAGCTGTTCCTACAGCGGTTGCCATAGAAATGATTCATACCATGTCCTTAATTCATGATGATTTACCTGCGATGGACAATGACGACTTAAGGAGAGGAAGACCTACTAACCATAAAGTTTATGGAGATGCATTAGCTATTCTGGCTGGTGATGCATTATTAACTAGAGCCTTTGAAATGGTCTCATTAAGAAGCCCTGGCGTTGATCCCAATAGATTATTAAATGTAGTTGGAGAACTTTCCCTAGTAGCAGGAGCACCCGGACTAGTTGGAGGTCAAGTTGTTGATTTGGAATGTGAAGGGAAAGAGGTTGATCTCGAAACCCTTGAGTACATTCATCTTCATAAGACCGGTGCATTATTAAAAGCTTGCGTAAGAACTGGAGCAATGATTGCCGGAGCTAATGAAGAATTATTAAAGGCCCTAACTACATATGCAGAGGGAATAGGTTTAGCATTCCAAATAATAGATGATATCCTTGATTTAACTTCAAGCAGTGAGAAGCTTGGCAAAACAGCAGGTAAAGATCTTTTGGCAGATAAAACTACGTATCCTAAATTACTTGGAATGGAGGAATCAAAGAAAAGAGCTTTCGATTTAGTGGACAAAGCTAAGAAAGCAATTGAGCCTTGGGGTTTAAATGCAAAACATTTAATCTCCTTAGCTGATTTCATTACAAATAGAGATAGGTAAAGAGTATTTAACTTATGTCAGAATTTTCAGCTTTCTTTGATAATTCAGTTCTTTTCTGGAGTTTATTATCTTGTTTAATAGCTCAATTTTTCAAAATTATATTTAATTTTTTTTCAACAGGAAAGATTAGGTTTGGAATTATGTTTGAAACAGGAGGGATGCCCTCAAGCCATTCTGCTTTAATAACTGGTACTACATCAGGAATAGGTTTTCAATTAGGCTTTGATAACCCAATATTTGCATTAGCGATTTCACTTTCACTAATTGTGATGTACGACGCCAGTGGGGTTAGAAAATCAGCCGGTATTCAGGCTGCAGAAATTAACAAACTCGCAAAAAAATTAGATCCTGAGTCTCAATTAGCTTTAAAAGAAACTCTTGGTCATACAAAATTTGAAGTTATTGTAGGAAGTCTTTTAGGTCCACTAATTACATTACCAGGAATAGTTTTTATAGGTTCACCACTAAACATAATTAATTTGATAATAAATTAAGAATTTTGAGAATAATTAAATTGTGTAGCATCTACGAAGTTTTTTGCAGCTTCTGGGCAACTTGGTAAATGTAAATGAATCCAACTTGCATGTAATTTGTTATCTGACCACCCTTCATTTTTAAATTTAGTCTCCCACGATTTAATTTCCCATGGAAAAGATAATTGGCTATTATGTTCATTTTTTTTTAACTCAAATTCTGATGAAGAACGTTCAACTTCCCAATAATGAAATTCATGTCCTCTAATTAATTGATTTTGTTTAATTATTGGAGTGTCTTTAAGACCCTTTATATATCTATAACCTACCGACAAATTACTTTTAATTGATTTAAAAGGTAATATTCCACTCATTTTATGGTTTTTACCATTTTCATCTTTTATTAAATCTCCTAAGATCATCATCCCACCACACTCTGCATAAATAAAACCTTTTTTACGGAATTCTCTTAATGACTTTAAGCTTTTATCTGAATTACTTATATGACTAGCATATTTTTCAGGAAAACCTCCTGGAATAATTAAAGATGAAGCCTCATTTGGAATTTCTTCATTATTAAAAATGCTCCATGAAATTAGAGGAATTCCTATTTCATTAAGAAACTCCTTCGTTTCAGGATATTGGAAATGAAAGATTTTATCTTCTGCAATTGCGATAGGTTTATTTTTATCTATTTTAAAATCTTTACTAATAGTGGTATTTAATATATTTTTTTTTGAAGGGGATTTCAGGAATTTGCTTAGAGAAACAACATCAAGATTTTTTTCAGCAAAACTTGCAAAATAATCAACATCAATTTTTCTATCACTATCAAATGGAGAAATTAAACCTAAATTAGCTTTATTAACAGTTATTTTTGAATCAGAAGGTAAAAAACCAAGAATTTCGATATCTTCATTTTTAAAAACTTCTCTAATTAATCTTTTATGTCTATCTGAATTGACATTGTTAAATATAATTCCTTTTATTGATAATTCATTATCAAAATCTCTAAAACCTCTAACAGTTGGAAGAAGAGAGGTTACTTGACCTTTAGCATTAACAATAAAAATTATTGGAATATCAAGTAGTTTAGCAACATTTGCAGTACTTGAATAAGCAGTTGCACCTAATCCATCAAAAAGACCCATAGCTCCCTCTATCAATGAGAGCTCATATTTCAAAGAATGCTTTAAAAAATTTTTCTGAACCCATTCTTCACCACTTAAAAAAATATCTAAATTTCGACAAATAGGTTGGCCAATTGAACTAAGTTGTTGTTGATCAAGATAATCTGGCCCAACCTTGAAAGTTTGTATTTTCATCCCTTTTGAAAAAGCCCAACAAGAAATCAACAGTGCTAATGTAGTTTTCCCAGTATCAGTCGAAGGAGAAGATATTACACAAGGCATTTAATTAGTTTTATTTATAAAACCATTAAATATTTGTACTGCGACCTTGATAGCATTTTCAAAAAGTGGACTGGTATTTCCTCTACTACTTCCCAATAACTTACTTACATCTGATTCTGATGAAGAAAAAGCATTGGGAACGACTTGCTCTATTAATTGCATATCAGCCATACCTCCTGCTTCAAGTCTCATACATTCAACAGACTCACAGCCAAGTATTACACAAGTATTGTTTTTACGAACCTCACTAATTTTGGAAATCAACCTTAATCCAATAACTTGGCCAGAATGAATACTTGGATTTCCCAAAGGTACAGGATTTATACATGTCGAAATTTTCTCGCCATTATTTCTTTTGAATTCAATTTTTATTAATTCTCCATTTTTATCTATTCTTGAAAATACCCATTCTAGTTTGTCACTAATCCAAGAAATCAAAAGTAACGCTTGAAGAAAATTACCTTCTGCTATATCTATATCTATATCTGAGATATGATTTAAAATAGGTCTCCTGGATGGAGGATCAAAAATCATTGCTATTGATTCACGCCAACTTTTAAGTCTTACCCAATTTAAATCATTAATAGCCTTATTTGATTTTATTGATTGATAGAGGATTTTCAAGCATCTTTTGGGCGACCCATTTGCGGTATCAATAATTAATCTAATACCTTGATCAGTAAGATAATTAAAAATTTCTTGAGATTCATCAAGGCTGCCATTCCACCATAACCATGTAGGTAAATCTTTTATAGATAGGTCATCAATAATTTTCAATCCTTTTTTATTAATAGAATTAGAGTCACCCCTTATGACAACTAAATCGCCACATATAGGTTGAGTTATAGTGTTGTCACTAAGTGGGCAATAGGCGGATACAAAAGTTTTTATCTCTGATTCTTTATTTAAAGTTGGTGCTAAAGTAATCAATCTTCTGGGATTTAAGGTACTTATTGAAGATTCAAAAAATTGCCCTCTTAAGTCTTCTTGATCTTTATTTGATAAATTTTCCTTCAATAAAGTCAATAACTCTTCACTATATATTGAAGTAGTATGTGATAATCCTTTATCTATAATTAAGTTTTTAGCAACTTTAATTATCTCTGGACTTAATGTCCCAGTAATTGGTCCACTTATTAAGCCTGATTTAACTAAACATTGTTCAAGCCATGCAGGCTGCCAGACCATCAAAGTAAAAGTATTTGCTCCAGAACTATCTTCATCTTCAGAAATCCATAATTGATTTAAATAATTAGATATTTCTTGATGAGGCAGCTCTAATGGGGTTTGAAGTGTTAATTGAGGTTTCATTATAAAGTTAAGGTCTGCGCCAGAAAATATTGTCTTTGGAAAGTAATTGATCTGATTCAGGAGGTCCCCAAGTCATTGATTCGTATTTGTGAATAGGTAACTTCCAAGGAGCATCTTCAATTAATTCTATTAATGGTGTATAGAGTTTCCAAGCAGCTTCAACCTCATCACTTCTTGTGAACAAGGTAGGATCAGAAAGCATGGCATCGGCCAACAACCTTACATAACCTTCATCAGAAGGTTCTCCAAAAGATTCATCATAAGAAAATTCCATCTCAACTGGTCTTGATTTCATCCCAGAACCAGGTGATTTGACTTCAAATTTAAAAGTAGCTCCTTCATTAGGCTGAATCCTAAGAATAAGCTGATTTGGCGAGGGATTAATTATTGTTGATTCAAACAAATGAACTGGTACATCTTTAAATGTCAATACAATTTCCCCAAGTCTTTTTGGCAGTCTTTTACCTGTTCTTAAGTAAAAAGGAACTCCTTGCCATCTCCAATTATCAATAAATACTTTTGTAGCAATATAAGTTTCTGTTGTACTGTTCAAATTTACTCCATCTTCATCTCTATAACCTTTAAGTCTTTTTAGGTTATTTCCTCCTTTTGAGTACTGTCCTCTGATACAGCAATTCCAAGGTTCATCCTCATCGGCAAGTTTTGAAGCTTGAAGAACTTTTGCTTTTTCATTTCTTATAGCCTCAGGTTCAAATTTACCAGGAGGCTCCATTGCAGTAACAGCAAGCATTTGAGTTAAATGATTTTGGAGCATATCTCTTAAAGCTCCAGAGCTTTCATAATAACCAGCTCTATCTTCAACTCCAACTGTTTCCGATGATGTTATTTGAACACTTGAAATATAATTTCTATTCCATATAGGTTCAAAAATAGTATTAGCAAACCTCATAACCAGTATGTTTTGAACAGTCTCTTTCCCTAAATAATGATCTATTCGATATATCTGACTTTCATCTGCACAACTTTGAACAATCTTATTTAATTTTTTAGCACTTGAATAATCTCTTCCAAAGGGTTTTTCAATAACAATTCGACTTTTCTTCGGATCATCTAGTAATCCAGCAGCCTTTAGAGCCTTACATCCACTTCCATAGAAGTTTGGAGATACTGATAAGTAGAAGGTCTTATTACCATGTGTAGCCTGTAGTTTATCAATTTCATTTAATCTTTTGGAAAGTCTTACAACATGATCTTTTTGCTGCAAATCAACTGGCTCATAGAATAGATAATTTGAAAACTGTTCCCATTCCTTTTCATTTTCAGATATTTGATCAGCTAACTTAGCTTGCATTTTTTCCTTGAAATCTTGATCACTCCAAGGCCGTCTTGCACATCCAACTATAGCAAATTCACTAGGTATCCTTCTTTGCAAATAGAGTTCAAATAAGGCCGGTATAAGTTTCCTGTGGGTAAGATCTCCACTAGCTCCAAATATTATTAGGCATTGTGGGGATATTACTCTTTCTTGTCGCAAACCTAATCTAAGAGGATTACTTAAGGTTGAGGGCATATTTTTTTATAAGTCTTATATAGATAAAATCGTCTTTTTTTGGCTAATTAGCTACATTTTGTGTCTAAACCAAAAAAGTCTTTTTGTTATTAAAAAAAAATTTTAGAAAAATTTAATAAGTTTCTACGTGCCACCTACCAGCTTTTTTTAATTGTGGTCTTAACTCTGCCCAATTTAATCCCTTTTCTTCAGCTGCTTTTGTCATAGCTTCATCTATGCCAGGTTCCATACCTTTTAAACCACAAAGATAGATATGAGTTTTTTCATCTTCGATCATATTGAAAATTTCATTTGCAGATTCTAGAACTCTATCTTGAATATACATTCTTCCGCCTTTTGTATTTTGTTGTTCACGACTAATTGCTTTAGTGTATTTAAAGTTATCTGGATAGTTTTCAAGATATCTCTGTAGATCTTCCTCATATAACAAGTTAGCTGATTTAGGAGCACCCATAAATAACCAAGCCTTACCTTTAAAGTTCCATTTATTTTTTTCCTTCTCGGTAGCTTCAAACATTCTCCTTAGATAAGCCCTCATAGGAGCTATACCCGTACCAGTAGCTAACATTACTATATTTGCATCCTCTTCATCAGGAAGAAGCATTTCTTTTCCTACAGGACCGGTAATCTTTACCTTATCTCCTGGCTTAATATCACATAAGTAAGTTGAGCAAACACCATTTATAGTTTCACCATCTTTTTCATATTGAAGTTGCCTGACACAAAGAGAAACGGTATTACCTTCGAAATCATCCCCATGTCTTGTACTAGCTATTGAATATAGTCTTAGCTTATGGGGCTTACCATTGGCATCTTCACCTACAGGCATAATACCTATACTTTGTCCTTCGACATAATTTAAAAAAGGATCGCTTTCCTTAAGGTCAAAAGTTATGTGATTTACTCTTCCAATAGCCCCTTCTTTAAGGAGACTGTAGTTCCCAGTCACAGTTCCTTCAAATGGAGTCTTTGGTCTATAGATATTTACTGGTACATCAGCATGTTTTTTCTTCATAAGCTTTGGGGCTTCAGCCTTCACAGCAGCTACTGGTTTTGGTTCAGTCTTAGGTTTCACAAATTTTGCCTCAGTTTTTTTCGATTTATTTGCTTCTTCAAATTTTATAGCCCTTTTATTAAAAAAAGTCATTATGAGATAAAAAACTGATATAACGATTGGAATATGAGCTAATCCACCTGCGATAACTTTTGCTTGTGAGTAAACCATTTTTGAACTTATTTATATTAAAAGATTATCAATTTGTATATTAAATTGTATGTGTTTTATAAAAAAAGTTACGTTTTGAGATCGGAATATTTAATTATAAATCTTTCCATTTCAAAATTTTTATAAATTTTGTCGGTATAGTTACACAGGAATAATTTTTTATTTAATAAAAAATTCATCTATGAATAATTCTCAAAGATCAGTAACTCATTCTCAGGGAAATGGTTATAGAACAATTGAGCAGACCATGGAAAAGCTTTCTGGAGGGACAAGAAGGCTTGCCGCTCAGTTAACTACTTCTGCGACTTTCGACTCTCTATGGAATGTACTAACTGATTATGATCGACTAAATCTCTATATTCCAAATCTTCTATCCAGTAAAAAAATTTATAAAAATAATAATAATGTTCATTTAAAACAAGTTGGGGCTCAAGATTTTCTTGGTATGAAATTTTCAGCTGAAGTTACTATTGATTTATTCGAAGAGAAAGAACTTGGTCTATTAAAATTTAGTCTGATTAAAGGAGATTTCAGAAGATTTGAAGGAAGCTGGAAAATTCAAACTATCAAAGACACTTCAAAAAACTCATTAATTTATGATCTCACTGTTCAGGGATGTCAATGGATGCCAATTGGAATGATAGAAAAAAGGTTAAAAAAAGACCTTTCTGAAAATTTAATTGCAGTAGATAAGCAAGCAAAAAATTCAATAAAATAATTAATTAAAATTTTAAAAATTAATTTATAGCCCCAAGGGGATTCGAACCCCTGTCGCCTCCGTGAAAGGGAGGTGTCCTAGGCCTCTAGACGATGGGGCCAAGGAAATAGCTTAATAGCTATTAAAAAATTAGGAGTAAAGCTATCCTTTCGTCAAGTGTTGTTGATCTTTGTTTTGGCCTTGCCACACTGGAACTGTAAAATGAAAGCATGAACCTTCACCAACTTCTGATACAACCCATATTTTCCCTCCATGTACTTCAACAATTCTTCTGCATACAGATAAGCCAATCCCATATCCTGAAGTTCCCTCAGATGTCTGTGGTAGTCTAACTCTATCGAGAAATATTCTTTTTTGTTCACTTACTGGAATTCCAGCACCTTTGTCACAAATCGTTATTTCTACCCATTGATTTGTTTTATGAATCATTGTAATTTTTATTGTTCCAGAATCTTCTGAAAATTTAAGGGCATTCTCAATTAAATTTAAAAATACCTGTCTCATTCTTCTTTGATCTGCATACACACTTGGTAAATCTGATGGTATGTCAGTATCAATTTCTATTTCCCTTACTCTCCAAAACTTTTCTAATTCGAGAATTGCCTCAGCACTTATGTTTCCTAAATCAATTTTTTGAGGATTAAAAAGAGCCTCCCATTTAGTTGTCCCAACCTCTAGAAGATCTTGAGATAAAAGTTCAATTTCTTCTAGACGTCTTTTAATCACATCTTGCAATTTTGTTATGTCGATTTGTCCTAATTTTTGACTTTGAATAGCAAGAGTTGCCGCCGTAAGAGGCGTTCTCAATTCATGTGCAACCATTCTTAGAAGTCTCTCTTGTGATTCGATTCTTTTTGTAAGTGTTTCATTTTCTTGCCTAAGGACCAATAATTCATCTTCAAGGAGAAACTCTTTTTGTGTCCTAATTGAATCTATTTTTGAGGGTTGAAGATTAATACCTAAATTTTTTGTAACCCCTTCCTGTGTCCATCTAGGCAACCAAGTCTGCAACTGAATAAAAATATTACTTCCTGCAAATATTTGCTTTGGTGCTGGTGATACTTTTATAAGAGCTGGGATTGCAACTAACCTATGTAACTCAAGTAGTTCAGGTTGTTCTGTTGGTTCTGAAATCTGAAGAGAAACCTTAAACTCACAATTATCAGACTCTAAATAAGATAATAATGATTTAAGATCGCCCCTAGAAAGGTGATTTTTAGTAGCTACTAATATTAGTTTTAATTCTTTTTTTTCATTCAAATCATTTGCCCAGAAGTTTTAACAAGCTGTTTTTGCTTATAAACACATTAAGGTATTTATATTTATTTTACGGTTAAGATATCAAATAAAATAGATGATATTTATAAATGGTTATTAATAATCAAAAAAATAACTTTTATAATGGGGAATACAATTCCCCTGTAGTTAGCGTAGATAGTAATTTAAAAAGATGGTTCTCTCGTAACATTGGCCTTTGGAAATCCAATAGGACGTATTTTCTCGAAGAAGAAAGGAAAACTTATAACCTTTGCATGTACATAAATATTGAGTCTCTTGAAAATAAAAAAGAATGGGAATCTCATTATAAATTTACTTGGTATCCAGAAAAGAAATATAGTTTTTTTGATGAACATCCCAAATATAGAGAAAAAGGCGAAATGCAAGCATTTATAAAGGATCATCAATTAATAAGAGAAAAATTTTATTTAAGTGATGTTGATGGAATATCCAATATTAAACAAGTTGATGAACATGAGATGATTTTTGAATCATCCTATGAAGACTGGTATATCCTTGAGCATACAAGACTTATTGACGGAGATAATTATAGATACAGGGTTATATATTCATGGAATAAAGATAAACTTAAAATAGTAGAGAATCATCATGAAATAAAAATTATTACATAAATTCTAATAGCTAATTAAGTTTAAAAATAAAAAAAATGTTATCTTAAAAAGTAAATAATTAAAATTAATGATTATAAATTTGTATCCAAAAAAGTTTTTAAAAATTTTTAGTCTCCCTGTAATTTTATATTTAACTTTATTCGACATAGCAATATCAAATAGAGAAATAAAAGCCGACAAGAAACTTCAAGCGGCTACCGAAAAAGATTTATATCTATATAAAGGTATGGGGGCTTCTTATCTTTGTATAGCATCAAAAGCTGGTATAGAATTTCCAAAAGCTGTAGGAGTTGCTACTGCCACATATGTACAAGTTATTGAAGGGAAACATGGTGGCCTAGTAAAAGAATTAGGGGATGAAAAATTAGAAAGAGATAAATTATTTGCCGGTGCAGAATTTCAAATTGTTACTACCGCAATGCAATATTGCCCAGATAGCGTGCCAAAGGAAGTTACTAAAAAAGTTAACAAAATACTAAAAGAAAATGAAAAATAAATTTATTATCTAAACATAGAGCTAACTGAACTTTCTTCATGAATTCTCCATATTGCCTCTCCTAACATATTTGCGACAGAAAGTACTTTTAATTGAGGGAATTTCTCATTATCTAAGACAGGAATACTGTTAGTAACTATAACTTGTTCAAATAAATCTTTTGAACTTAATCTTTCATAGGAAGGGGGAGAAAAAACTGCATGAGAAGCACATGCAAAAATTCTCTTTGCACCTTCTTTTTTTAATAAATTTGCACCTGAGCAAATAGTACCCCCCGTATCAATCATGTCATCTATAAGAATAGCGGTTTTCCCTTTAACTTCTCCAATTACAGTCAAACTTTCTGCGATGTTGTGAGCAGATCTTCTCTTGTCAATAATCGCTAATGGTGCGTCATTCATTAATTTGGCAAATGCTCTAGCTCTGGCTACTCCCCCAACATCAGGAGATACAACTACAACTTCTTCTAACTTTAAAGTCTCAAGATAATCAATTAAGACAGGAGAACCATAAATATGATCACAAGGGATATCAAAATACCCTTGTATTTGGGCTGAATGTAAATCCATGGCAAGAACTCTATCTACACCAGATTTTTCAAGCAAATTTGCTGTAAGCTTTGCTGTAATTGACTCTCTTCCTGAAGTTTTCCTGTCCGCCCTTGCATATCCAAAATATGGAATAACAGCTGTAATTTGTCTAGCTGAAGCTCTTTTGCAAGCATCGACCATTATCATCAGTTCCATTAAACTATCGTTTACAGGCGCGCAAGTAGGCTGAATAAGAAACACATCACAACCTCTTATAGATTGTTGTATTTGAACATAAAGTTCCCCATCTGCAAATCTTTTAGATACTAAAGGGACATTTTCTATCCCTAAATATAATGCGATTTCTTCAGCTAATTTAGGATTAGAGGTTCCACTCACTAACCTTAATCGACTATTAGTTAGATTATAAGTTGGTTCATCGTTCTCAACTGCCGTGATAAAACTAGTCACGAAATTAGATTCTAGAGATTCTAATATTATGGTAGTGCCTAATATCAATTTCGCAAAAATTAATTAACTTATTTATCTTTAAAAGCTAAAAGTCAAAAAGTTGATTAAAAATATTCTTTAAATATATAATTCAAAATTTCCAGACAAATTTAAGAAAGAACCAAAATTGTATTTGTTAAATGATCTATATTTCTCTATTGTTAGTTTTAAATAATAATTGATAAATAAATTATAAAAATTTTCATAATATTCAATGACTTTGAAATCAGTTTTAAAAGAAAAATCGTTAGGAATTCTTGTTCATCCATCGAGCCTACCAGGGGGTAGTTACTGCGGGACTTTTGGAGAAGGCGCTAAAGATTGGATTAAGAAGCTTTATAAACATAAGATTAAATACTGGCAATTCTTGCCTCTTACACCAACAGATTCAACTGGATCTCCCTACAGTTCTCCCTCTAGTTTTGCATTAAATCCTTGGTTTCTAGATATCAATAAATTAATTGAAAAAAAATTTATCATTTCAATTAATAAGCAGGATTTACAATCAAGTAATCAGCATGAAGATCATTTTGATTTTGAATTCGCAAATAAATTATCAAAGAAATTAGGGGAATATCTTTTATTTGATTGGGAATATCAATCTGAAGAGAGGAAAACTGATTTTTATATATGGAATAAAAAAAACACTTGGATTGAAGATTATTCAATATTTATGGTCTTTAGAGAGGAATTCAATATGTTGCCTTGGTGGGAGTGGCCTGTGGAATTAAAACAAAAGAAAAATGAATTTATTAAACCATGGATAAAGATCAAAAAGAATGAAATACTTAAAACAAAATTAATACAATGGCATCTTGATAAACAGTGGATGGAAATCAAAAATTTTGCCAAAACTAAAGGAATTACACTCATAGGCGATTTACCTTTTTATGTTTCAAGAGATAGCGCAGATGTATGGAGTAATAAGTCACTCTTTTCAATATCTCAAAATGGAGATTTACTATTTCAAAGTGGAGTACCGCCTGATTATTTCTCATCTACTGGACAACTATGGGGTACGCCTACTTACTATTGGGGTAAACACATAAGAACAAATTTTAGATGGTGGAGGGAAAGATTTAGAAGACAATTTGAACTTGTAGACATCTTAAGACTTGATCATTTTAGAGCTTTGGCTGGATATTGGAGGGTTGATGGGAATGCCGAAAATGCTATAAATGGGACTTGGATTAAATCTCCTGGTAAAGAGCTATTAAATTTTTTAAAAAAAGATTTAAAATCTGATTATTTACCTATAATTGCTGAGGATTTAGGCGTTATAACTAAAGACGTAGAACATTTAAGAGACAATTATAATTTACCTGGTATGAAGATTTTGCAATTTGCATTCGACGGGAATCAAAACAACCCCTATCTCCCTAAAAATATCGAAAAAGAGAATTGGGTTGTTTATACAGGGACTCACGATAACGCTACGTCCACTTCGTGGTGGGAGTATTTAGATATTCATATTAAAAACCATATTAAAGATAACTACAAATACTCAAATGATCCTTCTTGGAATTTAATCGAAATTGGCATGAGAACAAAAGCCAACCTTTTTATCTCTCCGATACAAGATATCCTATCTCTGGATGACTCAAGTAGATTAAATACTCCCGGGACAATCACTAATAATTGGAGATGGAAATTAAATCAACCTCTTGACAAGATAGATATTAATTTACAAAAATATAGCGATCTTGGAAATAATTATAGGAGGATAAATAATTAGATCACCAAACTCTATTTTATTTTTCTTTTTCTTCTATAATTTGAATCTCAATAATATTAATGTTTGAAATAAAGTATCTATTAAGAAGAAATAACATCAACATCAAAAATAAAAAATAAAAAACACTAACTTGCCAATAACTAAGAAAATCAACTTTTCTTAATATATATTTTTTTTTATCTTTTTCTAAAGTGTTTACCTCTTTGATTACTAAACCTACTAAGGCGTTATTTTTCAAAAACAAACATTTTTCCAGCTTTAATAATATTGACCTTAAAAAAGGATCTTTAGGTCTAAGGTCCCTAATATTATTCTCAATTGAATGTATAGAAGATTCTGGGATTTTAGAAATATTAGATAATTCTTTAACAGAAAGATTATTTTGAATTCTTGCTTCCTTAACTAATTTACCAATCTCGCCATATATATCTTTTTTTTTACTCGAATTTTTTTTATCTATTATTTTTTTATTATTTTTTAAAAAATTAATATTGAATATTTTCATTAGATTTTTAACTCTTTGAGTAATAAATTTATGTATCTAAAGGTTTATTTAATTTTAATCAATTCATAAATTATAATTTCAATGAATTGATATAAAAGAAAAAACTAAGCTAAAGATATAATATTTTGAACAGCACTTTTAGCCAATTTTAAAGGGCTAAAAGTATCTCTAAGTAAAGTAAAGAGTTTTTCTGCATCTTTTAATTCTAATTTATCATCCTTAACAAGGCTCAATAAAAGATTTTTTCTAACTTCAGATCCTTTTTCACTCACAAACAGTCTCAAACCTGCGTTAGCGACAGGTATAAGATCTGCATTAATATTTTCGGTATCCTTAAATAAGGTATTTAATAAACTTTCAAGCTTATCTATCTGAATCCTTCCTTCATTATCAAAGACAACTTCGAGAAGAATATTTATAATTTCATCCGAATCATCTGTTAAAAGTTTTTTTGCAATATATGGATATGCAATTTTTAAAATCCTAAATTCAGGATCAAGTCTCAAAGCTAAACCTTCTTGACTCACAACGGCTCTAATTATTAGTGCGAACCTACTTGGAACTCTGAAGGGATAAGAATACATAAGTTTTGAGAATTTATCAGTTACATTTTTTAAATTAAAACTCCCGACTTCTGCCCCAAATGATTCCCCAAGGACCTCTTTTAGTGGTTCTACAAGTTGTTCAAGATCTTGTTCTTTGGTTAAGAAACCTAATTTCTGAAAATCTTTAGCCATAAGTAAATATTCTTGATTTATTAAATGTACAATTGCCTTAATAAGTGTAAGCCTATCTGAATTTGTAATAGTATCCATCATCCCAAAATCAACGTAAGCTAAGTGTCCATAATCTAAATTTCCTCCTTTAAGTGCAAACATGTTCCCAGGATGAGGATCTGCATGGAAATAGCCATATTCGAATAATTGCTGCAGTCCACTTATTACGCAAGTTCTAATATAAGAAGAAGGTATCAAATTATTTTGCTCTAGAATTTCTCTGTCCCTTAATTTAACTCCATCAATCCAAGACGTTGTAATAACTCTTTTTGAGGAGAACTCTTTTTCTAATTTTGGTATAAATACGTAAGGATTAGATTTAAAAAAATCGGCGAACTTTAATGCATTTTTCCCTTCTTGCTCGTAATCAATTTCTTCAAAAAGGGCCTTACCAAATTCGTCTATAATTTCACCAATACCAACACCTATATTAAGTGGTAAAAATGATCCAAATGTAGTTGCTAAAATTTTTAGAATTACAATATCTCTTCTAATAAGAAAATATAAATTAGGTCTTTGTACTTTTACAGCACAAAAATTATTATTTTTTGTTTTTGCTTTGTAAACTATTCCTAAACTTGCTGATGCAATAGGTGCATCTGGAAAATCATCAAATAATTCTTTAGCCGGAAGTCCAAGTTCATCTTCAATTATTTTTAGAGCAATTTTATGTTCAAAAGGTGGAAGATTATCCTGTAGATTTGTAAGTTCTGTCAGCCAATCTTGCCTTACAAGATCTGGTCTTGTTGAAAGTGCTTGTCCTAATTTAATAAAACATGGTCCCAAATCGGTAATTACATCAAAAAGATATTTCGAAAGACTTTTCTGTACATTTTTACTATTACTGTTACCTTGAAATAGTATTCTCACTAGAAGAAAAACTAAAGTTAAAAGTATATATAGAATTCTTGGTAATAATATCCATGGCCTTAAAATCAACCAAATCATATCTCCTTTAGGTAAATATTTTGAATAAGAAGTTTCCATTTACAATTAAAATATTAAAGAAGAATTTCTCTTCAATACATTCTATATGTGGCAATAATACTTTATGAGTATTTCTTCATTTCTAACTAAAAAATTTTTAAAGTCTCTTTTTTTTCCTGCCCACAATAGAGGGGAAGCTTTACCAAAAGGCTTGATTAGATTATTAAAAAATAAACCAGGTTTTTGGGATTTACCAGAACTTCCTGAAATAGGTTCCCCATTATCTAACAGTGGATTAATAAATGATGCGCAAATATCAATTTCAAAAAAAATAAATGCAAAAAGATGTTTTTTTGGCG
Source organism: Prochlorococcus sp. AG-676-P15-1 (assembly GCA_003210825.1). Classification (GTDB taxonomy): domain Bacteria; phylum Cyanobacteriota; class Cyanobacteriia; order PCC-6307; family Cyanobiaceae; genus Prochlorococcus_A. The sequence goes on from QCUF01000001.1 coordinate 66,740, forward strand.
TTAACGGAGCCTCTGGTTTAATTCAATCAGGGATAATCGCTATGGCTAATCCTGGTGAATATATTCTTATGCCAAGGAATGTTCATATTAGCGTTATTAAAGCTTGTGCTTTACAGAATATTATTCCAATATTCTTTGACATAGAGTTTTCTCCAGTAACTGGACATTACATGCCAATCACTAAAAAGTGGTTTACTAATGTCTTCAATAAAATAAATTTTGACAAGAATAATATTGTTGGAGTAATACTAGTAAGTCCCTACTATCAAGGTTACTCAACAGATCTTGAACCTTTAATTAAAATTTGTCATCTACATGATTTACCTGTTTTAGTTGATGAAGCCCATGGTTCGTACTTTCATTTTTGTGAAAACTATAATTTACCAAAATCAGCCTTAAGAGCAAAAGCAGATTTAGTGGTACATTCATTACATAAGTCACTTAATGGACTAACTCAAACAGCAGTAATTTGGCATAATGGGAATCTAATAGAAGAAAATAAATTAATCAAAAGTATAAATTTACTGCAAACTACCAGTCCTAATTCTCTCTTGCTTGCTTCTTGTGAGGAGTCTATTAAAGACTGGTTTAATAAGGATAATCTTAAGAAATACAAAAAAAGAATTTTAGAAGCAAAATCAATCTTCAATGAGTTAATAAAAAAAAAGATACCTCTTATCGAAACTCAAGATCCTTTAAAAATAGTACTAAATACCTCTGTAGTTGGAATTGATGGTTTTACTGCAGATAGATTTTTTTATAAAAATGGATTAATTGCTGAATTACCTGAAATGATGACGCTTACTTTTTGTCTTGGTTTTTCAAATCAAAAAAATTTTTCTTTTTTATTCCAAAAATTATGGAAACAGTTGCTAATTCATACTAATAAGTCTTATGGTTTGGAAGTTACAAAACCACCTTTTAGATTAGTTGAATCACCTGAAATACCAATAGGAGTTGCCTGGAATAGTAAGACTTATAGCATTCCTCTAGTTGAATCCTTAGGAAAAATTTCTGGAGATATTATTTGTCCTTATCCTCCTGGAATACCTTTAATTGTTCCTGGAGAGAGAATAGACAAAGATAGAATAGATTGGATAGAAGCTCAAAGTTTGTACAACGAAGATCTGTTAAATTCTTATATAAGAGTATTACATAACTAAAAATCAAATATGAGATTGCGAAGTGGTTTACTAATAGGATTATTTGGATTAGTTGTTGTTTTATTAGGCGGATGGTATTTCACAATAGCAATTGCATTACTTACCTATATTGCACTTCTCGAATTTTTTAGAATGGCTGTATTCACTGGAATCAAACCAGCGACGAAAACCACATTATTTTCATGCTTCATAATTACAATTTCTACATATCTAGAAGCTATTGGATTCCTTGATAGAGAGATATATCACTCAATACTACCAATTTGCTCAGTAGGAATATGTACATGGTTATTGTTGCAGCCAAAGCCAGGTACTATCTCTGATATTGCAGCATCTATTTTTGGATTATTCTATTTAGGTTTTTTACCTAGTTATTGGATTAAATTAAGGGCAATACAATCGACTATAAATAATTCGTCCGATGGTACATTATCCTTTGAAAACTTCTCAAATTCTACAGGTCTTTATTTAACATTGATATCTTGCTTATTAATTGTGGCAAGTGATATTGGATCTTACTTTATTGGAAAGTCATTTGGGAAAAGGGCTCTTTCCCCTATTTCGCCAAGTAAAACTATCGAAGGTTTGATAGGAGGAATAATATGCTCAGTTTCAGTGGCAACCTTTTTTGCAATTTTACTTAATTGGCATAATCCATTATTAATTGGCATTTCATATGGAATACTAGTTTCTCTTATGGCATTAGTAGGAGACTTGATTGAATCAATGATGAAAAGAGATGCAAAAATAAAAGATTCTGGAACTTTTTTGCCTGGTCATGGTGGCATACTTGATAGAATTGATAGTTATATATTTACCCCTTCAGTTATCTATTATGTAATTATAATTTTGAGGTATTTTAATTAATTCCTAATTATTAAAGTTGAAGTTAAATCTATATTCATTAATTAATTTTTTAATCCCATTATTGAATTTAATGTTTTACCTAAAGGTAGAAGTTATTATTTTATTTTATCCTCTAAAAATATCAAGTTTAAATTCCATTACAAATAAATTTAGAAAAATTCTTTTGTTAGGCACAAAAATAATCATAAATAATCTTGCTAGATAATGAAGGCAAATCTACATGTGGAAGGTGACCACAATTTTTCAAGCAAGTAAAGTTTAATTGATCTATTTGTTTTATCTTTTTTATTTCTTTTTTACCAAGAATCCGATCATTTTCCCCACAAATAGTTTTAATTGAAATATTTTGCATGTATTTATATGTCCCAGCAAATCCACCACTTTTTGCAAAAGAAGCTAATGAATTTCTCCAGCCGTAGCACCCTAAATGAATTGAGGCAATTTGTTCTTCCATTGAACCAACACTTTTATCTGGATAAGCAAAAGCTTGCCTACAAAGACTCTTTCTTACTTGAGATAATCCCAAAAAAGAAGCCCCTATCTGGTTTAATGGGAAAGGAATATTTTTAGATTCTCCAAACAAACCCGCTGGAGATAAGAGAATTATCTTATCAATAAGATCTGGGATTTCTTTCGCTAAATTTATCGCGACGGATCCACCCATAGAAGCTCCTACTACCATTAACTTATTTTTTAATTTTATAGTATTTATAATATCTAGAAGATTTAAAATTATTTTATGAGGACTATATTGATTTGAAGCAATCCTTGGAGTAAATCCAAATCCTAGTAAGTCAGGAATTATTAATTTGAATTTTTTCTTTAATAATGGATATATTCTTCTAAATTCAAAGAAACTACTATCAAATCCATGCAAGAAAAGGATAGGTTGACCAGTCCCCCCAATAACCACTGGGAAATCAGATGAATTCCATTTTTCGTTAAGCTTTATCCAATTAACGTCGTTAGATATATTCAACCCTAATGGGTCTTTAATAGAATTTTTGACTTTTTCAAAGTAATCAATATTCTGATTACTATAAATGTTTTGATTCAAAGTCTTTATAATATTTTTATTTTTTGTTTTTCAAAATTTATAATAGTTTCCTTAATGTCCTGCTGATTAATTTCAAAAGGTAAAAAATGAATCTCAGATTTATCTCTGCATGTAAATTCAGCAATTTTTTGTAAGTTGTTATTTTCGAAAACATCTATTCCTAATTGGGAGATAGTAGTTGGTAAATTCAATTTTTCCATTAAAACCAATAGTTGGTTTATAGTTTGATTAGCTAATTTATTGTTATTTTTTGTTTCCTCTAATCTTAATTGTAATAATATTCCAACTCCGACAATTTCACCATGTAAAGGCTTATTACTTGAAACTATCTGAGTAATAGCATTATGAAGAGCATGAGCAGCTGCTGTTCTACACTTTTGTCCTCCGATTCCTCCAATCAATCCAGCAGTAATTGAACATCCTTCTACTACATTGCACCAATCTACATTATGGACAGACTGACTCTGATAAGCACTTTCTCCATCTATAAGTAATTGATCTCTTAATACTCTTGATATTTGAATTGCTTGTTGGACAAGTCCATCTTCAACTTTTGAACTAGTCAAAGAAGATTCGTACCATTTTGCCAAAGCATCAGCTATTCCGCTAGCAAGTGTCCTCTTTGGAGCTGTTTTAATAAATTCATGATCTAGCACCAATATTTCAGGACAAGACTTCAACTCAATATCCTTAATGAATTGCCCATTATTTGAATAAATATTGGATAATGCAGTCCAGCCTGCACAAGTAGAGGCACTTAATGGAACAGTGATAACTGGAATAGAAAGTGAATCTGCTAAAAATTTTCCTGCATCTAAAACTTTACCTCCACCTATAGCGATAATAGAGTCACAATTATTTTTAAGTATAGTACTCCTTATTCTTTCAAGGTCCTCATAACAACAATCGAATTTAAGATTAGATAAGTATACGGAAAGATTTTTATCTTTTAAATCTTTATAGACTTTCTGCCTTATATAATTTGTTGATAAACTTCTTCCTAAGAGTAAGGGTCTCCTAGAAATGCTTTTTATATGTGGTAAAGCATTTGACCAGGCTACTTTCCCCCTAAATATTTTTCCTGGAGATATCAGCTGCATAGGGGATAGATTTTTTAAAAATTAGCCCCAGCCAATTCTTGAGAAGATTCTTCTGATGAAATATTTACTGTAACTTTCTTATTCTCATCAATATCAACTAAAGCTTTGTCTCCGTCTTTTATTCTTCCTGATAAAACTTCTTCAGCTAAACTATCCTCTAATAAGCGCATAACTGCTCTCCTTAAAGGCCTTGCTCCATAAGAGGGGTTATATCCTTCTTCAACAAGCCTTTCTTTAAATGCATCAGTGACGTCTAATTTTATACCTTTCTCATTTAATCGAGAGAAAACTTCTTTTAACATTATTTCTGCAATATCTTTGACTTCATTTTTAGTTAATTGTCTAAACACAATTATTTCATCAAGTCTATTTAAAAACTCTGGTCTGAAATATTGTTTTAATTCCTCATTTACTAGAGATTTTATCCTATTGTACTGGCTGTCTTCAACAGAATCTCCTGAAAATTCGAAGCCTAAACCTCCACCACCTTTCTCGATAACTTTTGAACCAATATTAGAAGTCATTATTAAAAGTGTATTTTTAAAATCAACTGTCCTACCTTTTGAGTCCGTTAATCTTCCATCTTCCAATAACTGTAGTAATAAATTAAATACGTCTGGATGAGCTTTCTCAACTTCATCAAAAAGTACTACTGTATATGGTCTTCTTCTAACCGCCTCTGTAAGTTGACCTCCTTCATTGAAACCTACGTACCCTGGAGGTGAACCAATTAATTTACTTACAGTATGTCTTTCCATAAATTCAGACATATCTAATCTGATCATAGCTTCTTCACTACCAAAGAAATACGAAGCCAAGGATTTAGTTAATTCTGTTTTCCCAACCCCAGTAGGACCTGAAAAAATAAAACTTGCAATAGGCCTATTAGGATTTTTCAATCCGACTCTAGCTCTTCTAATAGCTCTTGATACTGCTTTAACAGCCTCATCTTGTCCTATTAATCTTTGATGTAACGTCTCTTCCATATTAAGAAGTTTGACTGATTCGGTTTCTGTTAATTTCTGAACTGGAACACCTGTCCAAGAAGCAACAATATGAGCCACATCTTCTTCACTTACAAGAGGGTTTTGAATAACAGTTGAGTTATTTTCTGCAGTTTCTTTAGTATTACTTGAATCTATTTCTCCTGAACTTTCCTTTTTATTTTCTAAAAACTCCTTTATTTTTGCAGATAATTCAATTTCTTTTTCTCTTAATACACCAGCCTGATCAAAGTTTTGATCTCTTACTGATTCTTCTTTTTGCTTCTGAACTTGTCTTAATTCTTTATCGATTTGTTTCGCTTCGGGAGGAAGTTTGGAATTAATCAGCCTTACTCTAGAGCCAGCCTCATCTATAAGATCTATAGCTTTGTCTGGTAAAAACCTATCAGAAATATAGCGATCCCCCAAATGAGCTGCTGCTTCTAAAGCCTCATCCGTTATTTTTAAACGATGATGTTGCTCGTAACGTTCCCTTAAGCCTTTTAGAATTTCTATAGTATCTTCGATAGATGGCTCTCCCACCATCACAGGTTGAAATCTTCTTTCAAGAGCGGCATCTCTTTCAATGTGTTTTCTATACTCATCAAGAGTTGTAGCTCCTATGCATTGAAGTTCTCCTCTGGCTAACGCTGGTTTTAATATATTGGCAGCATCAATTGCACCTTCAGCAGCTCCTGCCCCTATTAAAGTATGAACCTCATCGATAACTAAAATAACGTTACCTGCAGATTTAATTTCTTCCATTATTTTTTTTAATCTTTCTTCAAATTCACCTCTATATTTTGTTCCTGCGACAAGAAGACCAATATCAAGAGTTAAAACTCTCTTATCTTCAAGAATATCAGGGATTTCTCCAAGTTGAATTCTTTGTGCTAAACCTTCAGCTATAGCTGTTTTCCCAACGCCAGGCTCACCTATCAGAACAGGATTATTTTTAGTTCTTCTTCCTAAGATTTGGATAACTCTATCTATTTCTTCATAGCGTCCAACAACCGGATCAAGTTTAGATTCGCTCGCAAGTTTCGTTAGATTTGTACCAAATTCGTCAAGAGTAGCTGTCTTCAAATTACCTTTATTTGAAGAACTACCTGAACCAACTTCAGCAGTTTCTCCAAGCATTCTTATAACTTGAGTTCTGACTTTAGTTAGGTCGATACCAAGATTTTCTAAGACTCTTGCAGCAACTCCTTCTCCTTCCCTGATTAAGCCCAAAAGTAAATGCTCTGTGCCTATGTAGTTATGACCTAATTGACGTGCTTCTTCGAGAGACAACTCTAAAACTCTTTTGGCTCTTGGGGTAAAAGGAATTTCTACTGCTACAAATCCCGAACCTCTTCCTATTATTTTCTCAACTTCTATTCTTGAGTCCTTTAAATTTACGCCAAGTGATTTAAGCACTTTTGCAGCTACACCTGTACCTTCTCCAATTAGACCTAAAAGAATTTGTTCTGTTCCGACAAAATTATGGCCAAGCCTTCTAGCTTCTTCTTGAGCCAGCATAATGACTTTAATGGCTTTTTCTGTAAATCTTTCGAACATTTAAAGGATAAATTTCTTATTTATAACCTACCAGTATTAAGTCAATTTTGTGTTCAGAATGAGCTTTTGTGAATACTCAATAGTATAAATTAAACGATATTAATTTACCTTATTGATGATATAGCAGCTTATTAAAGTGATTTCAGGGATTCTGGTTATCCGCACAAAAATTTTTTTTAAATCTACTTTACAATTTTTTTTCTTTCAAAAGAGCATCAGCACCGTCTTTATAGTATTTTTTTCTTTTTCCAACAGTTAAAAAGTTAAATTTGCAATAAAAGCTCTCAGCAATTAAATTACATTCCGAAACTTCCAATAGTAATTTTTTTACGTTTAGTTTTTCACATTCTTTTATTAAATAGGTCATTAGTTGACTACCATAACCTTTTTGACGAAAATTTTCTTTTATTGAAAAATAATTTATTTGAGCTTCGTCAATTATTATTTGAACTACATAAATTCCGATTATTTTCTTATTGAGTAACATCGCAATTACTTTGTTACCCCTCTTATTACACTCACTTTGCCATTGTTTTTTAGTCCATAAACAAATTGTATTTGAATCTAATTCATAACATAATTCAAATTCTTTTTGATCAATTTGTTTAATTGAGATCATTAAAATATATATTCTCTCTAAATAGGTTTTAAGATTTAATTTATTATAGTTGTCCAGAAAGTTGTAATATTAGGTTATAGGAAATTTCTCTATGAATGTAAAAACATCATTCTTAAAAAATAAAATTTTTGTAAACAGTCCAAATAAAAATATAGTTCCTGTTACAACGACTATTCACAATGGTCAGAAGTTATTTATTGGTGGATGTTCTATGGAAGATTTAGTAAGAAAATACGATTCACCTCTCTACGTATTGGATGAAATTACTTTAAGAAATTCTTGTAAAGCATATAAAAAAGCATTAGAAAAATATTATCCAGGACCATCCCTCCCGATATACGCATCCAAGGCAAATAGTTCGATATTTATGAGTAATTTAATTGCATCAGAGGGTTTTGGATTAGATGCCGTTTCAGAAGGAGAATTATTGACAGCTTTAAAAGGAGGGGTTCCGAATGAAAAAATTGTTTTTCATGGAAATAATAAATCTGATCAGGAAATTGAATTTGCGATAAAAAATAAGATTAAAGTAATTGTAGATAATGATCATGATCTGAAGAGATTGGAAGAGATATCTAATTCCTTTAATTCCGATATAGAAATAATGATTAGATTTACACCTGGAATAGAATGCCACACACATGAATACATCAGAACAGGTTCCTTTGATAGTAAATTTGGATTTGGGATCGAGTTATTAAGTAAGATATTTGAAGTTATAAGTAAAACTAAACACATCAAACTAACAGGATTACATGCTCACATTGGTTCTCAGATTTTTGAATTAGATCCCCATAATGACCTCGGAAAAATAATGGTTAATGTTATCTTACAAGCTAAAAAATTTGGTCATAACATTAAAGAACTAAATGTTGGTGGTGGCCTGGGAATTAAATATATAGAGGAAGATGACCCTCCTTCTATTGATGAATGGATTAAGACAGTATCATTATCTGTTATAAAAGCTTGTAATAAAAATAACTTAAACTTACCATTACTTATGTGTGAGCCAGGAAGATCTATAGTTTCAACAGCGGGAGTAACTATATATAAAATTGGCTCATTTAAAGAAGTTCCTGGTATAAGAACTTATTTATCTGTAGATGGCGGAATGAGTGATAATCCCAGACCAATAACATATCAATCAAATTATTCTGCTTGTTTAGTAAATAATCCTTTAAATAGTAATTCCAAAAATAAATATACAGTTGCGGGAAAGCACTGTGAATCTGGAGATGTATTATTTAAAGAACTTGAACTTGGTGATTGCGAAACAGGAGACTTGATATGTGTTTTCGGCACTGGTGCATATAATAATTCTATGAGTTCCAATTATAATAGGATTCCAAGACCTGCTTCTATTTTAGTCTGCGATGGAGAGGCAGAAATTATCCAGAAAAGAGAAAGTCCACATGATCTTTTGAAATATGATGTATTACCTGATCGCTTTATCAAACAAAGTTAGGTACATTTAATATAAATTTAAATTTAAATGTGAATTTTTGGGGGTTTATAAATTTAAAATTTTTATTAGATGTACTTTTTGCTCTTGGATTTGGACTTTTACTATTTTCAAGAGTAAAAGAACAAAGAACACTATGGTTACTTAGAGGATATTTATTCTTAGTTTCTTTTGCTTGGTTTATCCAAAGATATGCCTACCTTCCTCTAACCTCAAAATTAATTGATGCAGTAGTACTTGCTTGCTCTTTATCTCTAGCCATCCTATGGCAGGGTGAACTTCGAAGATTAATGGAATTACTTGGCACTGGAAGGCTAGCTGTATTACTAGGAAATCCACCTAAAGAATTTAGAGCCACATCTACATCAGTAAACCAATTGGTTGATGCCGCAGGAAAGCTATCACAGAACAGAAAAGGAGCTTTAATAGTTATAGATTTAGGAAGCGATTTAAGACCAGAAGATTTTTTATATTCAGGTATAAAAATTGAAGCGCAATTGTCTACAGATCTTTTAATAAATTTGTTTGCAACAGATACTCCTTTACATGATGGAGCAGTCTTAGTTAAAGGTAATAAAATAATTTCTGCTGGAGTAATATTACCTTTGTCAAGGCAAGGTATTAGTAGATACGGGACAAGACATCTTGCCGCGTTGGGCATTACAGAAAGATTTGACAGATGTATTTGTATTGTTGTCTCTGAAGAAACAGGTACTTTATCATTAGCTAATCAAGGAAAACTTGAAAGACCTATTACAAGTAGTCGATTACAAGAGCTTCTTATAATGTTAGTAGGGAATCAAAATACATCCGGGATTCCAAAATCATCTTCGAACAAAACCAATTCGTACAAAAAAATAAAAACAAATGATACTATTACTATTGATAATAAGTTAGACAAAAAAAATACCATTCAAGATTAGCTTATGACAATTAATAACTTACAAACAAAAAAAGAGAATATAAATTTATCTAATGGACTAGATAAAGAGAGAATTCCGAAACACGTTGCAATTATTATGGATGGGAATGGGAGATGGGCTACAAAAAAGGGGTTACCTAGATCAGTTGGGCATAATAAGGGTGTTAGTGTTTTAAAGAAAATTATTAGAGTATCTAAGAACATAGATTGTAAAGTTCTAACTGTTTATGCATTTTCAACAGAGAATTGGACTAGACCCTCTAAAGAGGTTGATTTTCTTATAAATCTATTTGGAAGAGTTTTGAAAAAAGAAATTTCTGAGATTCATCAAGAATCAATAAAAATTAAGTTTTTTGGAGATTTATCCCCTTTTCCCAAGTCATTAAAGTCAATTATAAATAGTGCAGAAGATCTTACTAAAAATAATAAAGATTTTAGATTAAATATTTGTGCAAATTACGGTGGTAGGCAAGAAATAGTAAAAGCTGCTAGAGAAATAGCAATCAAATCTTCTTCAGGTAAAATAAACCCCATTGAAATAAATGAACAATTATTTAGTTCAGAATTATTAACTCATGGAATCAATGATCCTGAATTATTAATCCGAACTAGTGGTGAAAAAAGGATAAGTAATTTTCTTTTATGGCAATTAGCTTATTCTGAAATTTACATAACTGATGTATTATGGCCTGATTTTACTGAGATTGATTTTTTAAAGGCAATAAAAGATTATCAATCGAGGAATAGGCGTTTTGGAGGTATAGAATCATTATCAAATGAATCTCTTGAAGATTCTTACTATTCTTCCCTAAGTAAAAATGATTAATTCAGATAATCAGAAATTTAGTGAAATTAGATTTGATTGGGAAAGAGACGAGATTTTGGAAATGTTAAATTACCCATTAATAGATTTAATGTGGGAAGCTCAAATCATTCATAGAAGATTTAATCAATATAAAGTTCAACTAGCCTCTCTTTTCAGTGTAAAAACTGGCGGATGTGAAGAGAACTGTTCTTATTGTAGTCAATCAATTTATAGCTCTAGTCAAATAAAAAGTCACCCTCAATTTGAAGTTGAAGCTGTTTTAAATAGAGCGAAAATAGCAAAAAAAGAAGGCGCTGATAGGTTTTGTATGGGTTGGGCTTGGAGAGAAATTAGAGATGGAAAACCTTTCAACTCAATGTTAGAAATGGTTAAAGGTGTAAAGGAACTTGGAATGGAGGCCTGCGTAACCGCAGGGATGCTCACAGATGAGCAGGCCTTGAAACTTGCCGATGCTGGACTAACGGCATACAACCATAATCTAGATACGAGTCCTGAATACTATAAAAATATTATAACGACAAGAACTTATCAGGATAGACTAGATACTATTAAAAGAGTAAGAAATGCAGGTATAAATGTATGTTGCGGCGGAATAATAGGTCTAGGAGAAAATAATGGAGATAGAGCTTCTCTTTTAGAAGTCCTCTCAAATATGAATCCTCACCCTGAAAGTGTCCCAATCAATGCTCTAGTAGCTATAGAAGGAACAGGTTTAGAGGAGAAAAAAGAAATTGATTCTATTGAGATGATAAGAATGATTGCTACTGCTCGAATTCTTATGCCAAAAAGCAAAATAAGATTAAGTGCTGGAAGGGAGAACTTAACTAAAGAAGCTCAGATTCTTTGTTTTCAATGCGGAGCAAACTCTATTTTTTATGGAGATGAATTACTGACAACCTCAAATCCATCTTTTCAAGATGACAGAAAATTACTTAAGGATGTAGGGGTTTTATTTAATAAAGATTTTGAATATTGTGATAAAACTGTTTCTACAGTATGAGTAACAATATTTATAAAATAGTCTCACTCTATTCTTTTTTCTCATTTCAAGAAAAATCAATAATTGAACTCAAAGAAATCTTATTTAGTATTGAGAAAAAAAATGATCTTTCAGGCTTATTAGTAATTGGGAGAGAGGGTCTTAACGGAACCATTTGTGCTGAAGAAATCATTATTGAAAACATCCTAAACTTAATCAAAAATATTGTTGGAATTAACGAATTAAACATTAAAGTTAGTTATTCAAAAAAGAAGATTTACAAAAAATTAAAAATAAAAATTAAAGATGAAATAGTGACTATGGGTGTTCCTGAAATAAATCCATCAAAAGATGCCGGAACTTATATTGACTCACTTCGTTGGAATAAATTAATTAAAGATCAAAATACAATCCTCATTGATACAAGAAATCATTATGAAGTTTCTATAGGAAGTTTTAATAATTCAATAAATCCAAATACGAAAAACTTTAGCGAGTTCCCTGAGTGGGTAGATGATAATTTAGAAAAATATTTAGGCGATAAAGATTCAAAAAATATAGCTATGTTTTGTACTGGAGGTATTAGATGTGAAAAAGCTACTAGCTTATTAAAAAAGAAAGGTTACAAAAACATCTTCCATTTAAAAGGCGGAATACTTAAATACCTCGAAGACATTTCAAAGGAAGAAAACCTGTTTGAAGGGGAATGTTTTGTTTTTGATAAAAGAGTGGCTTTAGATTACGAACTAAAAAAAGGTTCCTACTCAATTTGTTATGCATGTGGGATGCCAATTTCCATAGAAGATCAAAAGAATGAGGAATACCGAGAAGGTATTCAATGTCATTTTTGTGTAAACAAATTCAGTGATGATGATAGAAAAAGGTTTGAAGAAAGGCAAAAGCAAATAAATAAATTAAAAGAAAAAAATCAAAAAGTATATAAGGATTAATTAATAGCAATCATGAAAGTAGAAGAATTACAAAATATTGCTTTTTCCTTAGGCCTAGTTATAAAAATACAAGTAAGAGAAACTCTAGGATTATGTTTTTTTAAAATTGTTATCGCGGAACAAACAGATAACATCGTAAAGATTTGGGGAGAGATGAAAGGTTGGACTTATTTTAATAAGCAGGGTATTCAACTTGATACATTAAGGATCCTGAGTAACTCTCCACCTTTTGTTTCTGAATTAATATGGGCATCTACCATGGTTTGGGCAATCGAAATGAAAGTTAGTAAAAAAGCCCGATTATTAGCCATTTATGATACCGATGGATATAGTAAAAAACTTGTTAGATACTTTAAGATTATTGGATTTAAAGTTATAAAAGAAGTTGGCTCTAGTCCAATAGACCTTTTCTTAAGATTAATTTGGGGCGGTGCGGGAACACTAATGCAAGGAGAATGTTCTTATATATTAAACAAAATGAAAGAAAAACTTTCTTTAATTGAAAGAGTTTAACCAGCGTGATAACTACTTCTAACTAAAGGGCCACAAGATACTTTTTTAAACCCTAATTTTTTACAAAAACTTTTTAGATATTCAAACTCCTTTAGTTCCCAATATTTCTTAACGGATAAATGCTTTAATGAGGGTCTTAAATATTGTCCAATGGTAATTTGATCACAATCCACTTCTTTTAGATCAAGAATTGTAGTTTCTACTTCTTCTAATGTTTCTCCTAAACCCAACATAATTCCTGATTTTGTTTGAATATTAGGATCAATAGACTTTGCTTTTTCTAATAAGCTTATTGAATTTTTATAGTTAGCACCTCTTCGAACTTCTTTTTGCAGTCTTTCCACAGTTTCAAGATTATGATTAAAACAAATTGGCCTTTGTTCTAGAATCTTTTTAAGTCTATCTTTTTGAAGTTTATCTTTATCTTCAAAAGATTTTCCACCTCCCCAAAAATCAGGAGTAAGAACTTCAATTTGAATTTTGGGGTCAATTAATCTAATCTGATTAATCGTTGAGACAAATAAATTTGCTCCATGATCGGGAAGGTCATCTCTGGCTACTGATGTGAGTACTACATATTTTAAATTTAGAATTTTCACCGCTTCTGCGACTTGAATACTTTCATATTTGTTTAATTCACTTGGTTTACCTTTGCTTACCTGACAGAAAGCGCAAGCACGAGAACAAATCGATCCACCAAGTAAAAAAGTAGCAGTCCCTGAGGCATAACATTCGGCCCTATTAGGACATCTCCCTTCTTCGCAAATTGTATGTATATTTGACTTTTTAATGAGCCTTTGCATTTTCTCAAATTCTGAAGCTTTACTAATAGGGAATTTTATCCAAGAAGGAAGCCTTAAAATTTGTTCTACTTTAATATGATTTTTATTTTCCATTTTTAAATTAAATTTGTTCTTCCTTCTAATGCTCTTGCCAAAGTAACTTCGTCAACATATTCAAGTTCACTTCCCATAGGAAGCCCATAAGCAATTCTAGTAACCTTAGTAAAAGGAGTTAGTAATTTTCCAATATAAAGACTTGTAGTATCGCCCTCAACACTTGGAGTAAGTGCCAGTATTATTTCTTCAATATCTGATTTACTTACTCTCTCAACTAAACTTCTGATCTCTAACAATTCTGGACTAATTGAATCCATAGGAGAAATCAACCCTCCAATAACATGATAAGTGCCTTTAAACTCCCTTGATCGTTCTAAAGCAATTAAATCTTTAGTTTCTGCTACTACGCAAATTATTTTTTGATTCCTCTCAATATTTCTACATATTTCACATTCTTCTTCTGAAGTTAAATTAAAACATTTTTTGCAATAGCCAACTTTACTATGTGCTTCTAATAATGCTTTAGAAAAATCTCTAATACTACTTTCAGGTTGTTTTAAAACAAATAATGCTAATCTTTGAGCTGTTCTTGGACCTATTCCTGGGAATTTCTCAAAATGAGCAATTAATTTTGAAAGTGGTTTGGTAAAAGTTATCAAGATTAAATTTCTTCTAGAAACAATTTAGACGCATTTTTTATAATTGGATTTATTTGTTTGCTTTTAATGTCTTATTATGTTTTTAGTTAATAATTTCCAACAACAATGAAAAATATGAAAATTAACCCTTTTAAAAATTTATTATTAATAATTTTATGTTTTGCATTAAGTGCCTGCAGTGGAGGAATAAATGCAGGATTAGAGGCTTATCAAAGTCCTGATGGGAGATATGCCTTTTTATATCCAACAGGTTGGACAAGAGTAAAAGTAGATGGGGGGCCTGAAATTATTTACCATGATCTAATTAATAGTAACGAGACTTTAAGTTTGGTGATTTCAGATGTAAATAAAGAAGTCGAATTAGAGCAATTAGGGGATCCAAAAGAAGTTGGACAAACATTAATAACTAAGGTCATTGCGCCTGAGGGTTCAGGAAGATCCGTAAAACTTATTAATGCGAATAAAAGAGAAGCATCTAATCATATTTTTTATGATCTAGAGTATAAATTAAATCTTAATACTCAAGATAGGCATGAACTTGCTACTGTCGTAATCGACAGAGGAACTTTATATACTTTTGCCGTCGGTACAAATGAAGAGAGATGGAACAAAGTTGATGGTATGTTTTCTAATGTTATAGAGTCTTTTAACTTCTTAATTTAGTTTTTGAAAAGATATTTTCTAAATACCTACTTGAACATTCCATAAGTCTGAATATACGTTCTTGTTATTTAGCAACAGCTCATGTTTTCCGCTCTCAATAATTTTACCCTTATCTATAACAATAATATTATCAGCGTTTTTGATAGTACTTAATCTATGAGCTATAACAATAGTTGTTCTTTCCTTAGTTATTTTAGATAATGATTTCTGAATTAAAACCTCTGTCTCGTTATCCACTGAAGCAGTAGCCTCATCTAAGATTAATATAGGTGCATCTTTTAAAACAGCTCTCGCTAAAGCTATTCTCTGACGTTGTCCTCCTGAAAGTTTTTGTCCCCTTTCCCCAACGATTGTTTTATAACCATCCGGTAATTGTTCAATAAATTTATGAGCTTCAGCAATTTTAGAGGCTTTTACAATATCTTTAATTTTTGGACTAGTTGCCCCATAGGCAATATTTTCCTCAACAGTTCCATGAAATAAATAAGTTTCTTGACTTACTAGAGAAATACATTTTCTTAAATCTTTTAAATTAATATCCTTTATTGGAATGTTATCCAAAGATATTAAACCCTTATTAGTATCATAAATTCTTAGAAGAAGTTTAATAATTGTACTTTTGCCAGAACCAGTTAATCCAACAATTCCTAATGTAGAGTTATTCTGAATTTCAAAATTTATGTTCTTTAATGTTGATTCTCTACCTGGATAGTTAAAATTAACATTTTCAAAACTAACATTACCTTTTATCTCTTTATAGCCAATTTTTATTTTGCCATCTTTTATTTTTATAGGGGTATCTATAAGATCTATTACTCTATTTATTGATGCCATTGAGCGTTGAAAATCATCTAAAACATGACCTAAAGTAGTTAAAGGCCATAACAACCTTTGAGTAATAAAGACTAAAAAACTATATGTTCCAACATTAAGGACATTATTCCAGGTTTGAAAACCTCCAATAAGTAAAATTGCTATAAAAGCAAATAAAATAGCAAATCTTATTAGTGGAATAAAAGCAGATGATAATTTTATTGCTGCTTTATTACTTCTTTGATATGCAAGGCTTTCTTTATTTAATCTATTAAGCTCCCAATTCTCTTTAGTAAAGCTCTTTATCGTAAGTATCCCACTTAAATTATTATTTAATCTTGAAGCTAAAAGACCTGCTTTATTCCTGACATCTTTGTATTTAGGAGAGAGCTTTCTTTGAAATCTTATTGATCCAAGAAATATTAAAGGAATAGGTAAGAAAGCAAATAATGCGATTTTTGGCGCAACAAAAATCATTGTTCCACCAATAATTAAAACCGTAATAAATAATTGAATAAGTTGATTAGCTCCTTGATCAAGAAACCTCTCAAGTTGATTTACATCATCATTTAAAATCGATAGAAGTCTACCAGTATTATCGTTTTCAAAGAAAGCCATATCTAGTTCTTGTATATGCTTATAAGCCTTTATTCTTAATTTATGTTGTGATATTTGGGCTAAATTTCTCCATAAAACTGAATATAAATATTCAAAAAAAGATTCTGCTGACCAAACTAACCCAGAAGCAAATGCGAGAAATATTAATTGATTTGGAACTTCTTTTATACCGAAACTAGCAATCCAAGAATTCTGTTCTTTAACTACAATATCAACAGCAAGACCAATAATTACTGGAGGAGCTAAATCTAAGATTTTATTAATTATCGAACTTAAAAAAGCAAAAAAAAGTAGCCCCCTTTCATCTCTTAAATTAAAATAAAGCCTAATTATAGGATTTTGATTATTTGAAGATCTCATTGTAGTTTTACTATAAATTAAATTTTTTCTTAGCTTCTGACTTACATTTATCAATTGAATTCTGATGGCTCGTACTATTTAAAAATTCCCTTAGATAGCAATCACAAGTATCTTTAGCAATTTTCTCGTCATAATTTAAATTCGCTTTTGACATTTCCACCTTAATACTTTCAATACAAAATAAATTTATAAATGAATCTTTTTGCGTTTCAGCTAAATATTCAGAATTTATAAATCCCCATAAAAGAAATAAACTTACTAAAACAAATTTTTTTGTAATAGAGCCCATGACCTAAAGTTAATTCCGTATTCTTAAATCCTTCAATTTATTTCTCACTTCACCATGTAAATCTCTTGGTAAATCTACCAAGCTATATTCATTAAATATTTGAATCTTTCCAATAGATCTTCCATTAATATTAGTAGTAGTACAAATTGAAGAAATAATATTTGCCACTCTAACTCTATCTATTTTACCAAAATTAAATTTATAGGTTTCAAAAGAATCATTTTGATAATTATTTCTTCTATTTGTATTTCTCATACGATTATTTCCATTCCCATTTCTGTTTGATCTATTACGATCAGAGTTATTTTGTCTATAAAGCCAAGACTCATCTTCGTTAATAAAAAAGGATTTATTACCTATTGCTAAATTAATAGCTGCCATTGCGATGTTTGAATCTTCCATATTATGCTTTTCTCTTAGAGTATCGAGAATATCGATCATCAAAGCTTTTTTTTCTTCATTATTGTTTTGATCTAAAGAGCTTTCATTCAAATTTGTAATTAATTTACCCATTCTTTTTTCATTAATTATTTTGTTATTAGGTATCTCAATTTCTTCAATTTTATTTCTTGTAGAATTTTCCAAGTTCCTAAGAAAATGTTTTTCTCTTTGATTTACAAATAAAATTGCTTCCCCAGACCTCCCTGCTCTTCCTGTTCTGCCGATTCTATGAGTATATGTTTCTTTATCAAAAGGAAAATCATAATTAATAACAAGTTTAATCCTTTCAACATCTAGCCCTCTAGCCGCAACATCAGTTGCAACAAGAATATCAATAAATCCCTTTTTTAATCTATCTACTGTATTTTCTCTTTGATTTTGAGGGATGTCGCCATTAAGAACTGCCACACTGTGACCTGAGTTTTCTAAGGCCTCCGCAATTGAAGTAGTAAGTAATTTAGTCCTCACAAATATTATTACTCCTTCATTAGTAATTTCTAATATTCTTTTAAGAGCATCTAACTTATGGTGCCTTTGAACATTAATATATCTTTGAGTAATTAATTGAGTTTCTTTCTTAACGCTTTTAATAAGTATTTCGGCTGGTTCATTTAGATATTTTTTTGCTATATTTCTTATCTCATTTGGCATTGTTGCAGAGAACAAAACCATTTGTTTGTTATCTGGAAGTTTATCTATGATCCATTCTATATCTTCAAGGAATCCCATTTTTAACATTTCATCTGCCTCATCAAGAACAAGACAACTTATGTTATTTATCTTAAAAGTTCCTTGTCTTATATGATCCATTATTCTTCCGGGAGTTCCTACAACAATGTCTGTCTTTCTTTTAAGTGATGAGATTTGATTCCTAAAATCAGTTCCTCCATATATTGCTAATGTCCTTAAATTAGTTGATTCAGCACTATAACTTTTAAAAGAATCTGCTACTTGAGTAGCCAACTCTCTTGTTGGTGTCATAACCAAAACTTTTGCGTTTGATTCTTTGTTATTTTCTAGCTTTTCAATTAATGGGAGAGCAAATGCTGCAGTTTTACCTGTGCCAGTTTGAGCTTGTCCTAACAAATCTCTTCCAAGCATTAATTCTGGAATTGCTGCTTTTTGTATGGGTGTGGGAGTTTTATATCCTTTACTTTCTAACGAATTTAATATTAATTTGTTAAACCCAAAGCAAGCAAAACCATTATCAAGATCTTCAGCTTTATGAGAACTCTCATCTTCGGAAATTTCTAATTTTTTTTCTAATTCAATTGAGTGATCATTAGAGATATTTTCTATCTCCAAAGTATCGTCATTTTTCTTTAATGATTGATTGTCTTTATTTGAAGCCATTAAAATGCCTGATTATCTACTGATCAGGCATTCAACATTTATCTAAAGAATCTTAAATTGTTGACTAGCCTTTCAGTGCCGAATTACTAATCTAACATCTGGAGGTTAAGATGACTTTGATTTCTCAAAATTAAAACTTAATTCAAAAAATAAATATCCAGAAAACTCTTTGCTCTTGTAATTGCAGTATAGAGTAGTCTCTTCTCATAACTATCTCTAAAAAAGATTAATTTGCTATCATCTTCAAGATCTTCCTTATACTTTTTAATTTGAGATTTCTGAGTCCACAAAACACTTACTTTTTCAGATTCACTTCCTTGAGATTTATGAATTGTGATAGCTATTGCTGGCACTACGTTATCTAGAGTTGATGGTTCAATAAAGTCGACTACAAGATCATTATTATCATTAAATTTCCTAAATAAAAATTTTCGGTTTTCATTTTTTCCTATTAAGACTCCAATATCTCCATTTGAAATTCCGAGTTCGTTATTATTTTCAGTACACATTATTGGGATCCCTTCTTCAAGATTAATAAAATCGTAGGGTTTTCTTTGCCCTAAAACAATATCATTTATGTTCTCAACGCTCCATGTCCCAGTATTCTTTTCACAAAGGATAAGGTGGCTTTGTAAATCTGTAAATATATTATTTATTAAGTCTTTTTCATGGCTCATTAAATCTCCAATTGAATTTTGAAAGATGTATTCTTTTTTACTTAAGTTTGTTGTAGAAGTTTTTAATTTATTAATATAATTTTTAATTTCATTTAATAAACTTAGAGGAATATTCTTATTGATAGTTTTTAAGATATTAACTTCTTCTGATTCTTTATCATTTGCTAATTCTTTGATCTTTTTCTGAAATAAGGAATTTCTATTTTTAAAAATAAGATTACTAAGTAATTCGATATCCCCACTATTTCTATAAGTTTTATTGAGATTAACTATACAAGATTTTATTACCTTATTATCAGAATATTCGAATAAATAATTCCAAATAGAAGAATTTTTTACTGGAGGCAATTGATTTCTATCACCAACTAAGATTATTTTACAATCTTTAGCTAATAAATCTAAAACTATTTCAATAATATCAATATTTACCATTGACATTTCATCAATAATAAAAATATCTAATTCCTTTAATTTAAATTTAAATTTAATAGCTTTATGTTTAGAATTAAAAATCCATTTATGTAAAGTTTGACATTCTATTTGATCAAGACTTTTACTAAAAAAAGTATCTTTTTGCGCATTAAGAGATTCTTTTAGTCTAGAGGTAGCTTTTCCTGTAGGTGCTGCGAGTCCTATATTTAAAAAACTATCACTTTTCAAGGAATGCAAGATAAAATTTATAATTAAAGTAGTTTTACCTGTTCCTGGTCCTCCTTGCAGAAATACTAAATTAGAACATTTAAAAATATTTTTTATTTGATAAAGTTTATTATCATCATTTGTTTTTATTGGGATTTTATGTATTTTTTTTAAGAAGATATTTATAACTCTATTTATCTTTCCCGACCATTTTGCTAATGATAATTTCCTATCACTTAATATGAATGGGGAATTAAAGGAGTTTAACAATCCTAAATCTTTTAGAACTTTTAAATGTTCATTTGGCCATCCATCTTTTAATAAATCAAATAATATTAACCTTTGATCAACTTCTACAATAGTTTCACCATTTTTCTCAAATTCTAATAATATTTTTAAAGTATCTTTTACGAAATCTCCATATTTTTTTTCATTAAATCCAAAAATATCCTGGAGGAGATTAAATATATGATTATATTGAAATGCTTCTATATCCAAATTAGTATGATTCATTCTAAAAAAGTTTATCTAAATAATTAATTCTGTTTATAGGAGCCTGGCCAATAAAAACCCCTGGAGAAACATCTTTCTCAACAGATTTTTCAAATAACTTTTTGTCAGGCAATCCCTTTAAAAATAAATATACATATCCTCCAAGATGAAGATTAGGTTGATAATTTTTTAATCTCCACTTTAATAATCTATGTAATGCCAATAGATAAAGATGAGATTGCAATGGGTAATGATGTTTAATCATTTCTTCTTTCATATTTTCATAGTTATAGTTTCCAGGTAAACAATCACTATTTTCGCTTCCAGAAATAAAATTACTTTTCCAATCGATTACCCACCATTTACTATCCTCTAACTTATTTCCAATAGGGACTACACAGTCAATACAACCTGAGTGAAAACCTTTACTTAGAATTTGTAGATCATTAATTTTGTTTGAGTAGCTTTTACCAAATTCAAATTCTTGATCCAATAGAAAGCATTTGGAAATATCATATGAATTAATATTTTTCCCATTATAAGAAAGTGTTAGATTGTACTTAACCTCTTTTAGAATATTATTTGAAGAGATATCAATTAATTTTTTATTTAGTAATTTCCTTCCAAGCGAGACGTTAATTATACGCAATATACCTTCTCTTACTTTTAATGCTAAAGAAGTATCAATTTGAAAGAAATTTAATTCTTCATTAATTAAATCAAGTAATTTATCAGCGTTATCATTTTGAAAATCAAATCTCTCTATTATTTTATGCAAACATGTACCAGCAATAATTCCTTTAGGGAAATCACTTAAGGGATTGGAGAGAGTTAAGTATTTAAAATAATTTTTTGATTTATCTAAATTAGTCTCTTGGAGGTTATTAAGAATTGAGATATTATCTTCATAATCTTTGTACTGATTGAAAGCAGAGTCTCTTTTATTTTCTTTACGGATCCATGAGGAATAACTTGAGAAAGAAATAACTTCTGCAGAAGGAATTTTTTTAGGTTTTTTTGTATTAACTTTATTTATTTTCCAAACATTATTCTTTAAGCCGTTAATATTAAATTTATTAGAAATTTCGCTAATATTCATTCCATTTATTTTATGTTCAATTTTAGATTTATGAAAATTAATATTTTCTAAGTTTGTTAACAAATCATTATTTAAAATATTATTTGTATTGTTAATATCATTAAAGATAATGAGCTTATATTTACTCCTGGTAAGAGCCACATAAATCAATCTTTCACTTTCTTTAAATAAATCTCTTTTTTCTATTAATTTAAATTCTTCTACCTTACTGTAATTATTAGAAATATTTATATATATAGACCGGTCAAAATTTGATTTCCAAATAGGGCCTTTGGTTTTATTTGATTTATTGGAAATAATAGATAAGTAGGGACATAAAACTATTTCATATTCAAGTCCCTTACTATTATGAATTGTCGAAAGATTAATTCCATTTTGAAGATTATAATCTTTCGTAAGATAATCTTCTCCAGTACAACTTCTTAAAGAATGATCTAATTGGTTTAGATACCACTTAAATACTTTATTTAGATTAAAGTCATTATTGATTAATTCTATTTCAATTATCTCTGACAATTGAAATAGATTCGAATATAAATCTGCATCACATATAATTGAGGACGACTTGTAATTAATAATGAGTTCATTAACAAGGGTTAAAAATCCTTTCTCTTTTAACTCCAAAGACCACGATATACATTGATAAGTTAAAATTTCAATTTTTTTACTATTTTGATGATCAATTAATTCTGCTACATCTATTTCTATAAATTTTGAAGTGGCCAACAAACTTATATTCCTATAACGCCTTGGATATAATATAGAATCAATAAATAAGACTAGTAGAGCACTTGCTTCAGTATCAAAGATATTATTTTTATTTTTAATCTGACATGGTATATTTAGCTTGATTAATTTATTTTTTAATTCTAAACATTGAGAATTATACAAGGTAAGAATTGAAATTTTATTAATATCAATTTCATTATTATTTAAAAGAAAACCAACTATATATTGAGTGACAAGATCTTCAATATAAACTTCTTTGCTTGAAAATTCTACAATTTCAAATACGTTCTTAAAATCAAATTTATGATTAAAACTTTTAATAAGTTTAGAGTTTAAATTCTTATATTCAAGTTTTGATTCTTTAAGTCCATTTTTATATAGAGTATTAATAACATCAAGTAATTTATTTGAAGATCTAAAGTTATTTGTAAGACTAAAAACTTCAATGGCATCAGATTTAGCCTCTAAATAAGTTTCAATATCTCCACCTCTAAATTTATAAATGGCCTGCTTTGGATCTCCAACACAAAGTAAAAAGTGATTTTTTGTACAAAAGAATTTTTTAATTATGCTCCACTGAATATGATCTGTATCTTGAAACTCATCTAACAAAATACATTTAAATCGATTTTGAATTTCTGAAAGACTTTTATCATTTATAAGATCTGATCCTAGATATTTTTTCTCAACAGTCTTTATAAGATCATTAAAATTAAAAATAGATAAACTTCTTTTTAAGGTAATTAGTTTTATGTAAGCTAATTGGATAAATATTCTTACAAATTCAGTATAAAAGCCTTCTTTAATTTTATAAATTTTATCTTGAAGTAATTTAAACCTACTAAAATCTAGACTTAGATCAAATTTATTAATTTCTTTATTGATATTTTTATTATAAAAATATCTAAATAAAAGATCTTCACTTGAAATATCGTAAAAAAGTTGACTTATATCTTCTGAATTAAGCCTTTTATTAATCTCTTCTATCCATTCAGTTATTTGATTAAACTTATTGTTTCTTGGTGTGGAGGAATATACATGACTTTTGCCTCCAATTTCCTTTATTAATTTTCCTAATGAAATAAGTTTAAGATATAATTCCTCCCCATTATTATTCCATTCAACACAAAACGCTTTCCAATTAATATGTAAAAATTCTTTTAAATAATTGGATATATCAATATTCTTATATTTACTAATTATTTCAAATTTACAAATGTTTTCTTGATCAATATTTTTTAAAATTTCAACAAAAAATGATTTATTAATTTTACTTCCATATTTAGAACTTATTTTTTTTTGATTAACTGCGGAAATTATTTCTGGATCAAGCTTTTGAAATTGATCAATCCATAAATCATCGACTATATCTTGGTATAAACTATCTATATTGTTTTCAATATATGGATCTTGTGCTGAGCCTATATCTATACTAAATTCCTCTAAAATGTTACTACATAAAGAATGGAAGGTAGTTACTTTTAGTTTATAAATAGAATTAATAAAATTATCAATATCAAATATTATTTTTTTCGGATTCGTTTCTTCCTTTTGAAAGTTTTTATACCATTCTAAAAGAGTATTATCTAACTCAATTCCATCCGGATTCTGTAAAAATAATTTGAGTTTACTAAATCTTGAAAGTATTTTATCTTTTAATTCTGTACATGTATTTTTTGTGAAACTTAATAAAAGTATTTCCTCTGGTTTAATCTTTTTCTCCAATACATTTCTTAAAACTAAGTGAGCTAAAGTAAAGCTTTTTCCAGTTCCAGCACTTGCTTCTATTAATTTAAAATTATTATCTAATTTAATTTTGTTAATATCCATATCTTCATTAGGTTAATATTTGACCTTGTCGGCATAAATAGTATAATTTTTAAATTTTTTATTTAAATATTTCTCTTCTAAAATTATCTTAAATTTAATTATTAAAGCAAGACTTATTGTTAAACATAAATGATAAAAAGATAATTTAGTAATAAAAAAACCAAAAGATATCAGTATTAAAGAATAATACATAGGATGTCTAATGAAACTATAAATACCTGAAGTAGTTAGATTGCCGTTGACTATAGGTCTTGGGAAAGGAGATAAATTACTACCTAAGTCTTTAATTGAAATTAACATGACAATTGTTGAGATTATGATGAGTAAGAAACCCACAAAACTAAAGATAAAATTAACTTGCATTATTTCTTTTTTAGGAACAAATTCCAAATGAATAAAATGAAGAATAATGATGAAGAACTGTAAAAGAACTAGGAAAAATTCATAAGATTTCTTAAGAAATCTTTTCAACTGCAATTTAGACATTATTTATTTTTTAATGCCTCAAATAAGGGGCCATATAATCTGAATGATAAGTCATCAAATTTATCATTTCCATAAAAGAAGTCTCCTTCTTTTTTATTTCCAAAACACATTTGAATTACATTATTATCTCTTTCTCCCTTAGTAAATGTATTATTTCCTATCCATTTTTCAGAAAATGCTTTTTTCTCATTTTTCAGTTGCATTTTTGCTTCTACATATTTATATGTGCTTTCTGGAGGGAGGGGTAAACATTTATCAGAGTAATTCTTAAAAATATTTATATATTCTTCTAATATTTTCTTTGATTGGAGTTGGCCTGGTGTTTGAAGAATTTCTGACTTATATTGATTTTCATTTCTAAAAATTACTTTTGTCTTCGTTATCCTCTTCTTTAAAGAAGAAATGAAGAGTAATTTAATCCAAGCTTCTGACAAACTTTTTAAACTAAGTTTGGAATGAATCAATTCAATTACCACATTATCAGAAATGAAATATTCTTCTTTATTTGAATTTGATTTAACATAAACTCTATCTATATTTTTATCTTTACTCAAATTTTCAGCTAAACTTCCTAACAGATTTTGTATCTCTTTTCCTTTTGTAAAAATACTATTTCTTGGCGCAATAATTCCATTTTCAAGAAATTGATCGTTTATATCTAAATTTTTTAATTCATCTATAATGTCATAATTATCAATTTCTAGTTTCTGGATAACTTTAGTAACTAGTTGAAATTTCTGTAAATTACTTACATACTCTTCATCTGGATGATGATTAAATATTCCTTTAGGAGAAATATTCTTTTTATTGAGCCAATAGAGCTGAGGAGCTTTAAACCAATAAATTAATTCAGATAATTTAAAGTCTTTACTATCATAAAATTTTTCCTCCCAATCTATTTTATTTAATAAAGAATATTGACTTTTTAAAAAATTACTATTATTTGGATTAACAACTTCTTCTTTCTCATAATCAAAGTATTTGATTATGGACTTTCTTTGTTTTACAGTTAAACAGCTCTCTAAATAGTTTATTAGTTCCTTAATAGGGAAGGAAATATCTAATATTTTATTATCTTTATCATTATTAACCCAAGAAACTATAAGTTGCTTTCTACAGGAAATTAATAACTCTAGGAAAAAATATTTTTCTCTATCAAAAGAAGATGGATCCCCAAGAAGGTATTTTTTAGTTAGCAAATTTATATTTTCATTACTCGATAATCTTGGATAATAAATACTATTCATATTAATTAAGAAAATAATCTTACGAGGAATTAGCCTAACCTTCTCAATATCACTTACTAATATCTTATTTATATAAGATTGATTTCTATAGTTAAGTTTATTAATACATTTAATTAATATTTCTCTAAAAACATTCAACACAATTACTTGATCAGATATTGAAGATATTAAATAATCATCAAGAATTCTATTTATTTCACATATATCTAAATTGAAATTCTCATTAAAATTTATAATTTTATTAAGTATAAATTTAATCTTTTTAACCCAATCTGAATAAATAAAAGATCCTCTTAGTAAATTAATATATTGTTTTAATTGGACTAATATTTTAACCCATTTATTCAAGTCCAAGCTTGAATTCTTAGGAGTAAATGATTTAAGGTTACAATTATTTAAACTAAATTCTTCATCATAAACTAGACCTAAAGTAATTCTATTTATACACCACTCTAAAGTATTTTTTTCTTCCCCTAACCTTTCGTTAGTATCTAATCCCCAATGAAAACCAACTTCATTTAATATTAAAATAATCTCATTTTTCTCAGCAATATCAAAATCAAAAATATTCTGATTAACTTTTTTAGAAAGAAAATATTCTATTTTTTCAAGAGTAATTTTCTCATTTGCTAATTCAATAATATCAAGTAAGAAGTTATATACATTAGAAGAATCTTCATAATTCTCTTCAAGAAATAAATAAGGTAGCTTTTGCCCGTTTATTAATTCATTATTAAAAATATACCTTAAATAAGGTTTTATTAAACTAGTTTGAGGAGATACTATTGCGATATCGCTGTATTTAACATCATCGCAAGTTTCTAATATTTCTATGACTTTATTTCTTACATACTCTAATTGACTTAATTGATTAAAATGCTCCCTAAAAATAATTGAATCATCCTTTTCATTTATCATAAATTCATCTTGACTATTATCAATTAGTCTTTTCTGTATTTGATTAATTAAAGGTATATCCTTCTTACTTATAAAACTAAAAGTTGGATCAATATATATTGAATTATTGTTTATTTTTAAATTTTCAATATTAGAAGTTTCCTCAATTAATTTCTGATAATTAGCTCCAAATTTGCCAAAAATTTTTTCGATATTTGAACTATTTAAATTAAATTTACTCTCAATAGAACTAAAATCAACTTCTCCCTCAAGAGAATTTATTCTATTCCACAAATTATCTCCAGGAGAGAGTAAGTATAAATTAACCTTAGTAAATTCTGCTAATTTCGAATAAAAGCTAACATGTAATCTTGATAAATTGCTATCAGAAATAATATATATTTGTCTAGGTATTAAATTTTTTTCATTTTGTAATTTTTTAATATTATTGATTATGTCAATCATGAATAAACATGGGGGTTTATCATACATTTTTTTCTCAAGTAATTTATATAAAATTGGTTGCCAATATTCATTTGAATTTAAATTATTAAAAAGATTTCGTGAACTCAACTCATATCTATTCCAATTAGCTATCATCTCAGGTCTGAAAATAAGATACTCAATAAAATTATTTGCAATCTTTTTTGTTAAGTTATGAATATCCCCATCAATTATCTTTTTATTGTTTAAGTATTTATTAATCCAATTACTCAGAGGTAATGATTCTTTATAGCTGCTTAATTCTTCAAATGAATCTATAATTCCCCATTTTATTGAATCAAAATTCCATACTCCCATATCAATTTCCGGGAAGATTTTTGTTAACAATGCTTCGGTATAACTTGATATGGTCTTAAATTCATAGAGAGCGCTTATTTGATTACTTATTGTTATTTGGTCCCACAACCACTTCCCTAAAAAATAATTAGGAACTGCTATATCTAGTTTTTCTGTTAAAAAAGGGGGATTAATTATTAATTCTTTTGCTAATAGCTCAGTAATAACTTCAATTTTGTTTGATTTATAAATATTAAGCAATTTTCTTTTATTATTTTTTACTCAATTTTAAGAGGGTCATTAATTTCGCTATTAGGGCATTCAAATTCTCCTACAGCAACAAATTCTAAGCGAAGCTTTAAGAAGGTAATAAATTTTTTATCTGTAGAGATAACGGCTGCTGGAGTATTTGGTATTTTTTTAGATAAATCTACAAAAGCTGAAGACTTCAAAAAAGATGGATTCTTTAAAAGCCAAAAATCTATCTCCTTTTTGTTTTCTTTATAGTTTCGGATCCTTTCTTTTAAAATCTCTTCAAGAGGTTCTTCAACTGTTAAAAATTTTTCACTTGCTGCAACAAAAAAATAAGTTGTCATTTTAAAAATTAATTTATCGAAATTAGAGTCTTCATTTCGCGTACAGCTCTTTCAAGACCTACCGCTAAAGCCCTTGAAACAATACTATGTCCTATGTTTAACTCATTCATATTGTTAATTGATGCAACCTTTTTTACATTCTGATAATTCAGCCCATGCCCTGCATTAACGACTAATCCAAGATCGACGGCATAATACGAAGATTCAATAATTTTTTGAAGCTCTACATATTGATCATGTCCTTTTAACTGAGCATATTTGCCAGTATGTAATTCTATAAAATCAAATCCTATTTCTCCTGAAGAATTAATTTGATCATTTGCAGGATCTATAAATGCGCTTACTTCAATATTGGAACTTTTTAAACTATCAACGTAGCCTTTAAGATATTTCTCATTATTTTTGACATCTAACCCCCCCTCTGTCGTGATTTCTTGTCTTTTCTCTGGTACAAGTGTTATGTAATCTGGAAGTAACTTTTTAGAAATTCTCAACATTTCTTCAGTCGCTGCCATCTCTAGATTGAGTTTAGTTTTAATAATATCTTTCAAAAGATATATATCTCGATCTTGTATATGCCTTCTATCTTCTCTTAAGTGAACTGTTATAGAATCAGCTCCACCTAATTCTGCTAGGAAAGCGAATTGAACAGGATCTGGTTCTACCGTCTGCCTTGCCTGCCTGACATTTGCAATATGATCTATATTTACTCCTAATGTTGCCATAAATTGATAACTCTTTGATTTAGACAATTTACTAACCGCCCAATTCTAGCTAATAAAAAATTACAATCATATAATTTATTAATATAAAGTAAATTGAAATTGAAAAATAAGACTGTTAATATTTGCCATGAAATTAACCCTTTTTTGGGTCTTATTGCAATGTTTATAACCCAAGATATTGTTATGAAAATATTTTTTAAAGAAAAGAAAATAATTAATAATAAAATCCTAGTCCCAGACAACTGTTCCGTTATTTTAGCTCCAACCCATAGATCGAGGTGGGATGGATTAATTCTTACTATGGCAATGGGTAGGAGAGTCACCAAAAAAGATTGTAGATTTATGGTCACAAAATCTGAGATGATCGGTCTTCAGGGTTGGTTTTTAAAAAGACTTGGTTGTTTTTCAATAAATCAATTATCGCCTTCTCTTTCTGTTTTGAGATATGCTGTTGATCTCATCGTCAAAAAAAAACAGTTAGTTGTTTTCCCAGAAGGAAAAATCAATAAATATGGAAAGAAAATTGTCCTAAAAGAAGGACTCTTCAGATTAGCCCGATTAGCTAAAAAAAAAGCAAACTTCATAACTATAATTCCTATCGGTATAGCTTACAGTGAGGTATCTCCAAAGTTTAGAAGTAATTTTTCTCTGTGTTTTGGTGAGCCTTTAATCATTAGTGACAATATAAACTTTTCTATAAATGAATTTAATAAAATACTGCAAGAAAAAATGTCAGCAGCTGAAAAGGAAGCTTTAAAAATAGTCGGTCGATGAATCCATAATCAGTTAGTATTGAAGCTAACAAATACGACAACATGAAAGTCTTAAAATTAATTCCAATTATTTTTATATCATTAGGAATATTTCAACCTGCATTTACTGTTTATGCAAATAGTGATGATCCAAATAATTATAAAGTCCTTTCAAGTACTAATAAAAAGCTTTCAATTACTAACGTTGAAATTTTCTTAAGGGAGGGAGATGCCCTAATAAAAGCTGGTGAGATTGATAAAGCTAAAGAATCTTTTGACAAAGCTAGAAATTTAGCAAAACAACTAGCAGGATTTTACGGTGATTTAAACGGTTCTTTTAAAGGCTTGGATGCAAGGATCCCAAAGGAGATGTCAGAAAAAGGAAAGAATTCATTGCAAATTTGGGCAGAATCAAATGCTAGATTAGCTGCAGTTTATAAAAGAAAAGAACAACCAGAAGTCGCTGTCCCTTTACTTGTTGAAATAATAAGGTTAATGTCGCCCACAAGTCCAGAAGGTAAAGAAGCTTATAAAAAATTGGTTCAGCTTGGGTTTGTTGAAACACCTTATAGAGGAATATAGAAAATAATAATGGCTACAAAAATTGAAGTAATTAACTTAATAAAACAAAAAATTGCTGATTCTGAAGTATTTGTTGAAAATCTAAAGGGAGATGATCATTTACAAGTAACTGTAATCTCATCTGAATTTAATGGATTATCATTAGTTAAGCAACATCAGCTGGTCTATTCTGCCTTAAAAGAAGAATTAGCTTCAGAGGCTATTCATGCCCTCGCACTTAAAACAGAAACTCCTAATTAAATTATGGAAAATCTAACTAAAAATAAAATTCAAAAACTTATTGACTCTAATCCAGTTATGGTTTTTATGAAAGGGACTAAATTAATGCCTCAATGTGGATTCTCTAATAATGTAGTCCAAATTCTTAATTCACTTGGGGTAGCATTTAATACTTTTGATGTCTTAAGCGATTTTGAAATAAGAGAGGGTATCAAAGAGTATTCGGAATGGCCAACAATTCCTCAAGTTTATTTGAAAGGAGAATTCTTGGGCGGTTCAGATATTCTTATCGAGATGTATAATTCAGGCACATTGAAAGAAAAGATCGAAATTGCATTGGCTTCTTAAAATATTTACTAAGTATAAATACTAAATTTAGTTAATAAAAATTAATATTTTAAATCTTTTTTTTATCAAAAAAACCTTTATTTTGATCTCCTTCAGGATTTATAAAGCTGGATGGATCTAGTATCCATCTTTCTACCAATCTTTCTAATTTCTCTTGATCTTTTGGCTCTAAACTATTGCAATTCCTTAAGGCTTGGAGATAACCATCACTATACAATTTCAAGTCTGAAGGGCTATGAAATTTAGTAACCAGGTCTTGGCAACTATCGCAAATTGATTGAAAATGGCGAATTGCTAATGGATTTTCAAATAATGTCATAATTAAATAGATTCTGATTTTTATTTAGCATTTGTTATACCTTATTAAGGATGATTAAAAATTGCCTGGCCAAACATTAATTAAGAATGCAATCAACTGAGCAAATCTTAGCTTCAGCTCCTGGCAGCTCCCAATTGCCTTCGACCTCTCAAACACCTTCGAGAGTTCTAGTTGTTGAACCTCACCCCACACTAAGAACAGTCTTAGTACAAAGACTTCGTCAAGACGGTCATTTAGCTGCCGCTGTAGGCTCAGCAATGGAAGCTGTTGACTTATGTAGAGAACAGTCTCCTGACTTGCTTGTCAGCGCTGAGATATTAGAGCAAAATACTGCAATGAGGTTAGCTCAACAATTGGGTTGCTCAGTAATTGTTCTAACCGCAAGATCTGGTGTAGAACCATTAGTCAGCTTATTAGATGAGGGAGCTGATGATGTTCTAAGAAAGCCTTTTGGATTAGAAGAGTTAGCCGCAAGATGCAGAACGCTACTAAAGAGAGGTCGTATAGGTTTACAGGAGAAAGTAGCAGTAGGTCCTTTAGAGGTTCATTTACTTTTAAGGCAAGTGACCCTTAGCGAGAAGCCTGTAGAATTAAGCCCTAGAGAGTTTGCATTGCTTTGTGCTTTACTTATGCCTCCTGGGATGGTTAGAAGTCGCCAAGAGCTCCTAAGGTTAGCATGGCCGCCATTTAGCGGAGGACCACGTTCTGTAGACACACAAGTTCTGACATTACGTAGAAAATTAGAGCAAGCAGGATTAGGAGAAGGCGGAGGTATTACTACAGTTAGACAGCAAGGATATAGATTTAGTATTGATAATATTTAAATTATAAAAGCTATGATTTCACCAATAATCATAAATATAGAAATCAATGTTAGTAATTTATAGGTCCATAAGGGAGAAATATATGATAATTCCTCAATATTTAACTTTGTCTTCTCTTCTACAATGGATATAAACCTTTCGAAATTTTCAACCCTTTGTGGAACAAGAAAACTTTCATTTTTATTACTAATAAAATAATGTACCTTACTGCCTTGGCTGGTTGGCAAAGATTTAATTAATTTAATATCTTTCCAAGAAATTTCCCAATTTTTTTTACCAAACATTTTAGAAATGTAGCTTGTTTTATAAGAAATTTTATTATCACAAGTATTTACATAATCATCAGTGATATTAATAATAAAAAGTAGGCCTAAGACAAAAGAACTTATTGATAATATTTTTAAATTTTCATTTGAAATAAAAGGGATCGGAACTGTAAGTGCTAAATATAATGAAATCAAAGAACTTTTAACAAAAACAAGAGTTTTGAACTTTTCTATCATCTCATTAATCTTTTTTAGTCTGGTAAATTAAAACTATTTATATTTAATTTTGATCCTATTTTATGAGCGCAAGCATAACCACTAAAAGCTACTGCATTCAGCCCTTGGCCTGGGAAACAGGAATCTCCTACACAATAAAGGTTTTTAATTTTTGTAGTATTGAACGGCATAGGAAGTAGACCCAGTAATTTTTTATTAGGAATTGGTCCATAACTACCTTTGAATCTCCCAAGAAATTTTCTATGAGTTCTTGGAGTACCTATCTCTTTATGATCAATATTTTGATCTAAAGCAGGAATTATTTTAGAAATTCTTTCAATAAGAAATGAATAATAAGTTTGCTTCTTCTTAAGATAATCTTCTCTTGAGAGGTTATCCCATTCTTCGATTGAAGAAGGAGTGAATGCATGAATAATGTGTTTACCTTCTGGAGCCAAGGATGGATCAAGTAAAGTCGGTATAGAGATGAAAATCACCCCTTTTTCATTTTCTAATTCATCCCAATTCTCAACAATTATATGATGACAATTAAAATCTTTATTTATTAAATCTTTAGTAACACCAAGGTGAATTGAGACGAAAGAAGGCGAGGGCTTATAAGTTTCTGACCACTTATTTTCACTTTTTGGTACTTTATCAGTTTTAATTAATCCATTTTTATTATTATTAAGGCCAAAAGTGTCCCATCTTGTGGAATTAGATACAACAATATTTGAGTAAATTACTTCTCCATTTAATAGCTTTACTCCAACTGCCTTTTCATCTTTTAATAGTATTTCAGTCACATTCGCTTTATAACGAATTTTACTTCCAAGTCTTTCCAACCCAGAAACTAATTTCTCTGCAATCTTGCCAACTCCTCCTTTTGGATAATTTATACCTCCAGCATGTCTATCAGTAAAAACCATTCCCGCATTGATCATAGGAGTTTTAAGGGCTGGCATTACTGACCAACAAAAACACTCTATATCAATAAATTTTAAAAGTTCAGGATCCTTAATAAACTTTCTTGCAACATCTCCAGCATTAATGGGAAGCCATCTTGCCAAACCTAAGCAGGATAATGGTGCTTTAAAGAATACTTTAAAAAGATAACTTGGATCTTCTATTGATAAAAGAGGCATGGAATCTAAACAATTAAAAACTTTTTTGCAAGTTCCATAAAATTTCTTTATGCCATCCCTCTCATGAGGAAAACGTGAAGATAATTTACTAATGAATTCCTCATAACTTTTATCTACAGAAATATTAAGTTTATTTGGGAGATGATATTCAAGTTGAACAGGGTCAGGAATAGTTTCGCATTTCTCATTTACATCTTTCAGGGCGCGAGTTAATAAATTTGTAAAACCTTTCTCTCCAAACCCAAAAATCATGGAAGCGCCAACATCGAAAGTATAACCCTTTCTTTTAAATGAACCTCCACTTCCACCTGGAATAATATATTTTTCAAGCACTAGGACTTTGGCGCCCTTAGCAGCTAATTGTGACGCTGTCACCAAACCCCCTATACCTGAACCAACAATAATTGCATCGAAATTTTCTTTATTTGATTTCATTTTTAATTTTATGAATAATCCATTTTAATTAATCTCAACGAGTAAGTAATCATTTTCAAAAGATGCCTCTAATACTTTTTTGAATTCTTGCAATTCCTTTAGTGACCTTTCTTGATATGCCTTATATCTTAATTTTTTATCTTTTATTTTATTTGTTAATTCTGGGACCAAACCAAAAGAAGCAGGCATTGGTTGAAATTTATTTTTTTTCTGATTAGACATGATTTCATTTCTATTACTAATGAAGTTCATTAAAGACCCAATCATTGATTCATTAGGAAAAGTTACTGGACTTTTATTTTTGGCTAATAATGAAGCGTTTATTCCAGCCAACAAACCTCCCGCAGCAGCAGCAGCATATCCCTCTGTACCTGTTATTTGTCCAGCAGCGAAAAGAGTCTCTCTTTTCAAAAATTGAAGTGTTGGTAATATTAATTTCGGAGATTCTAAAAATGTATTTCTATGCATTACTCCAAAACGTACAAACTCAGCTTTTTCTAGGCCGGGTATCATCCTAAATATTCTTTTTTGCTCTGACCATTTGAGATTAGTCTGAAAACCAACCATGTTTAGTAATTTACCATCAAGATCCTCTTTTCTTAATTGAACAATTGCATGTGGTCTTTTTTTTAATCTATTTTCCCTATCAAATAAATCCCCCCAATCTGGATTCCATAAGCCAATAGATTTCAAAGGTCCATATCTCATCGTGTCAATACCCCTTCTTGCTATTTCCTCTATAGGTAAACAAGCTTCAAAATAATTTGCAGATTCTTTATCGAAATCTTTTAAGTTGGCTTGTTCTCCATTTATCAATGCATTTCTAAAATTGAAATACTCCATTTTATTCATTGGGCAATTTAAATATGCAGGATCTCCTTTGTCGTATCTACTGGCCTTAAAAACAATTTCATAGTCAATAGTATCACCAAAAATAATAGGACTTGCTGCATCAAAAAAATGACAAGAATCTAAACCAGTAAAGTTTTTTATTTTATTAGCTAATTTATTTGAAGTTAATGGTCCTGTGGCAATTACAGTGATATTTTCTTTTTCTGGGAGATCAAGTTGTTCAAACCTCTTTATTTGTACAAGAGGATGCGTCGATAATATTTGTGTTAATGATTTACTAAATTTTGATCTGTCGACTGCTAAAGCTCCTCCAGCTGGTACAGAAAATTTATCTGCTGTTTGAATAATTAAAGAGTTAAAAGTCCTTAATTCCTCTTGTAATAAACCTGCTGCTCTATCAGGGCTAAGAGCTCCAAAACTATTGCTACAAACTAATTCCGCAAATTCACTCGTATGGTGCGCTGGGGTTGAATTAAAGGGCCTCATCTCTACAAGTTTTACTTCTATTCCTGAATTAGCTATCTGCCAAGCAGCTTCACAACCCGCTAATCCTGCACCTATTACAATTACTTGTTTATCTCTCAAATTAAATTAGTCCTTTCCCAAAAAATCTCTGTTAAATTGTTCTCTTGCTGGTTTTTGGATGTTAAAGACAACCCAAGCTAATGCGGCGATAATTGGTGCGAAAACTACAATTGCTCTTAACATTTTAAATATTCAATAGTTCACTTAATATTTTACCCATCATATGTAAATAAAGAGAGTATTTTTTTAATTATTAATATCATAAGTTAAGAATTGTATTTCAATTGTTCAACTTAGGATATTAAGTTGTTTTTTTTACCTTAAAAAGGGATAATTCCATATGTACTCAATTTAACAAATGGGTCGCTAGCTCAGCGGTAGAGCATCCGGCTTTTAACCGGCTGGTCCTGAGTTCGAATCTCAGGCGACCCACATTTAAGAAATTGAGTCCATTATTTTTTTAAATAAATAAATTAAATTTGGATTTTATAATTAAATAATTTTTTTTATAATGCAGTTATACGTTATTAATTGGTCTTTTCAAAACTCTGAAGATCAGTTATTTGCAACCAAAGAGTTTTTGGAGTTTATGAAAGCGAATAAATTAAATCAATTTATTGAAGGTTTTGAGTTGATTTTTATAGCGCATACTCCACAAGATGGAACAGGGTCCCTTATTTGCAAAGCTCAAAATACAACAACTATCTTTAATATCCTCAATATGTGGAGAGAAAATTTTAGTATTACTTTTAATATAAAACCAGCTTTAACAAGCGAAGAACTACTTTCATTAGATTCAGAAAAAGATTTCTGGGCAAAAGATTAACTTTAAAAGAACATTTATGTATCAAATATGTTTATTATATTTTTCAAAATAGAATTTTGACCCCTTATATGCAATATAATCAAAATATACTTTACAAAGCTTCATACAAGCTGTTACAATATGACAAATATAAATTTTATTATCATGACTCCTGAAGCAGAACGTTTTAATGGTTGGGCAGCAATGTTAGGTTTCGTTGCAGCTGTTGGTGCATATGTAACTACTGGTCAAATCATCCCAGGTTGGTTCTAAACCCTAACAATTGAAATCACTTAAAGTAATTTGTGTTTAAATTTACAGAGTTTTTTCACTAACTACTAAATAAAGATTATTTAAATAATCTTAACTAAGCCATAAAATTGTAATTGTATAAAGGCAATTACAATATTATGGT
>QCUF01000002.1 GCA_003210825.1 Prochlorococcus sp. AG-676-P15-1
GAAACAAAAACACCAAATAATACTGAAATTATTGATAAAGATATTTATGGGTCTTATAAAAATGAAAGTGAATATAAAGATACACGAGAATTGCCATTACCCAATATAAAAAACTTGAGAAAATGGATTAATAACGAGAAAAAAGCCAGCTAAGTTTTTACATCATTCCTGGCATACCCATGCCGCCCATTCCTGGCATACCCATACCACCCATTCCTGGCATACCCATGCCGCCCATTCCTGGCATACCCATGCCGCCCATTCCTGGCATACCCATACCACCCATTCCACCCATTCCACCCATTCCACCCATGGGATCTGCCCCTGGTCCTCCAGGTGCTGCCTCTGGTTCTGGGATATCAGCAACTGCAACTTCCGTAGTAATTATCATTGCTGCGATTGATACTGAATCTTGAAGAGCTAATCTAATAACTTTAGTAGGATCTAATATTCCTGACTCGTTTAAGTTCTCATATTCCCCATTATTAGCATTAAAACCCTTACCAAGTCTTTTTATATCAGCGATAACAACATCTCCATTAAAACCAGCATTTTTTGCAATTTGTTTTGTAGGTTCTAAAAGCGCATTTGTAATAATATCAATACCTGTAGTCAAATCATCTGATATTTCTTTACGTGTATTAGAAAGTTCATTTGATATTTCAATTAAGGTTTGCCCTCCCCCTGAAACTACTCCTTCCTCGATAGCAGCTTTTGTAGCATTGAGTGAATCTTCTATTCTTAATTTTTTATACTTCATCTCTGTTTCCGTCGCAGCCCCAACTTTAATAAGAGCTACTCCTCCAGCAAGTTTTGCTATTCTTTCGTTAATCTTATCTTTATCGTATTCCGATTCAGTTATTTCTACCTCCCTTTTTAATTTTTCAACTCTTGCTTGGACAAGGTCTTTGGTATCGTCGAAAGCTACGATTGTTGTTTTATCCTTTGAAATTGTTATTTTTTTAGCTTTTCCAAGATCATTAAGAGTAACTTCTTCTAATTTCATTGATTGATCTTCGCTAATTAATTTAGCTCCTGTAAGGATTGCAATATCTTCTAGAGCAGCTTTTCTCCTTTCTCCAAATGATGGAGCTCGAACAGCCGAAACATTTAATACCCCACTATTTTTATTTAATACGAGAGTTGTTAGAGCTTCCCCTTCAATATCTTCAGCTAGAATTAAAAATGGAGAAGCAGATTTTTGAACCTCTTCGAGGATAGGGACCAAGTTGGTTAATGTTGATATCTTTTGGTCAGTGATTAGGATCTTAGGATTTTCAAGTTCACAAATTTGTCTTTCTTGATCAGTTACAAAATAAGGTGAGCTATAACCTCTATCAAAAGACATTCCTTCTGTGATGTCTAGCTCTGTCTCTAGGGATTGTGACTCTTCTACTGTTATAACCCCATCTGAAGTTACAATATCCATTGCTTTTGAAATTATTGAACCAATTTCTTCATCTCCTCCTGCACTTACTGTCGCAACTTTTTTAATATCGGAGCCATTTATTTTTATGCTTTTTGATTTTAATTTCTCTAAAACAAAATCTAATCCTTTTTCCATTCCTTTTTTTAGCTCAATAGGACTAGCTCCCGCAGCTATATTTTTTAAACCTTCTTGAACCATTATTTGAGTCAAGATTGTTGCTGTTGTTGTCCCATCACCAGCACTCTCTTTAGTTTTTGATGCTACTTGTTCTATTAATTTTGCCCCTAAATTTGAGATGGGATTCTCAAGGTTGATTTCTTTAGCAACCGTAGATCCATCTCTTACTATGTCTGGAGAACCGAATTTTCTCTCTATGACAACATTCTTTGCCTTTGGACCAATAGTTACTTTAACAGCATTTGCGACAGTATTTATTCCTTTTTCAAGTGCTTCTCTAGATTCGTTCGAAAAGCTTAATTGTTTTGGCATGTTTATTGAAATCTTTATGTCGTTATTCTAATGTCCCATGGAATTATATTTAAGGGATACTTAATTAAGTGGGGAAAGCCGAATTTCTCTTAAATAGCTATCCAAATTAATTAAATTATGAGTATCTTAAAGTTATGGACAAAACAGGAAATCTTATTTTTACTTTAACTGCCACACTTGCAGTTGCAATGACTCTTATATATTTTCCTCTTAGATTTTTTTTGACTTTAACTGCTAGAAGTAGAAGATTAAAACTTCTACAAAAGATTAGAAGATTAAGGGATGAGTTAGTTCAACCATATGAAAGTACATAATTAAATACTCATGCCCCCATCAATACTTATTGTTTGTCCAGTTATATAGTTTCCAGCATTACTAGAGACTAAGAATGAAACTAAGTTTGCTATTTGTGAACAACTACCGAGCTTGCCTAATGGTATGGCTTTGATAATCTCTTCGTTATTTAGTTTCTCAGTCATTTCTGTTTCTATAAAACCTGGAGCTATAGCATTAACAGTTATCCCTCTTGAAGCAAATTCTTTTGCACAGGTTTTTGTAAAGCCAATAACACCTGCTTTAGCGGCAGAATAATTTGCTTGTCCGGGATTTCCAATTATTCCGACAATAGATGAGATATTAATTATCTTTCCGCTTCTTTTTTTTATCATGAATTTTGAAGCATATTTTGTACAAAGAAAAACCCCTTTTAAGTTTGTATTTAGAACGTCATCCCATTGTTCTGATTTCATTCGCATTAAGAGCCCATCTCTTGTTATTCCAGCATTATTTACAAGAATATCTATAGCACCATTTATCTTTATGATTTCTTCAAAAGCTCTACTAACAGATTCTTCTTTTGAAACATCAAATTTTAATTTATGAACTTTGCCTCCAGACTCTTTAATTAGATTTACAACTTCTTCAGCTTTTTCATCAGACGAAGAATAATTTATTATGACTTCTGCACCTAAATTACTAAGTTCTAAGGCAATTTCCTTCCCAATGCCTCTGCTAGCCCCTGTAATTAAAGCAACTTTACCTGTTAAAGATTCTGTATTTGACATTGTGAAATTTTTATAATTTAAAATCGTAGTACTATTTGTGCAAACATATTACTTTTATTTATAATTATCTAGAAAATATAAACTCAAATTATTGTGCATGTACTAATACCCGCGGCAGGCAGTGGTAGCAGAATGAAAGCTGGAAGAAATAAATTACTTATTGAATTAGAAGGGGAATCTCTTATTTTTTGGACTATAAAATCTGTATTATCTGCAAGTTTAGTTAGCTGGGTAGGAATAATTGGGCAGCCGAATGATAAACAAGAATTATTAAAATCAGTAAAAAATTTTTCTAATAAAATCAAATGGATAAATGGTGGAGATACGAGGCAAAAGTCTGTCTTTAATGGTTTAAATTCCCTTCCATCTACTGCTGAGAAAGTTTTAATTCATGATGGTGCTAGATGCTTAATTGGTCCCGACTTAATAAATAAATGTGCTACAGAATTAGAACAAAATGATGCAGTTATTTTAGCTACCAAGGTTACCGACACAATAAAGATTGTTGATAATAGAGGCTATATAAAGGAAACACCAAATAGACAAAATTTATGGGCAGCTCAAACGCCTCAGGGTTTTTTAGTAAAGAGATTAAGAAAAGCTCATGAAATGGCAATTGAGAAAAATTGGACGGTTACAGATGATGCCTCACTATTTGAAATGTTAAATTGGCAAGTAAAAATAATTGAGGGAAATTCTGCAAATATAAAAATTACATCACCACTAGATCTGAAAATAGCAAAACTATTTTTAAAAGATTTTTAATAAGAAGGGATATGAATAGTAAGTTTTCCATCGTTCCCATTTAATGTTGCTTCACAACCTAAAGGGATGCATGCATTACCAGATATATGTCCAATAGGAAGGTCAAAAAGAATAGGAATATCAAATTCTTGAAGCCTCTCAATTATTAATTTCTTGAGTAAGCCGTTCCATTCAGGTGTAAACACTTCATCTGAAAAACTTCCGAATCCAATTCCTGAAATCTCGTTCAATTTGTTTGTCATTCTCAAGTAAGTTAGCATTCGATCAATTTTATAAATGTCTTCGTTTATGTCCTCAAATATTATTATTTTCCCTTTTAATAGAGGGAAATGATCAGTACCAATTAGAAGAGATGCAATAGTTAGATTAGAAACAACAATTTCTCCTTTTGCGATGCCTTTTTTTAAAGGTAAACCCTTAATATCATCAACATATCCCTCAAAAAGTAAATTTCTTAGTCTTGTTAAACTCCATTCAGGTTCTTTAAAAAGAGTAGTAATCATAGGTCCATGAATCGAGCCAAAAGATCCTTTTGAATATTTTGATAACAACAGTGAACAGGTATCAGAGAATCCAATCATCAAGCCATTACCCCAATTTGGATTTTTTTCTAAAAGTCTTGCGGCGCCCCATCCACCTTTAGCGAAAATGATGACTTTCTTATTTTGAGCTTTTTCAAGTTCTTCAAATCTTGTTTGATCATCTCCAGCAAAATACCCAAACTTTCTTGAGAGTATATTATTGTGAACAATCTTCAATCCCCAAGTTTTTAAAATATCTATGCCCTTTCTAAAATCCTCCTCCTTATCTATAAAAGAGCTTGGAGCTAAAATTTGAATCTCATCTCCTTTTTTTAATTTAACTAGCATTCTTTTTATAAGTTATGAGGCGATTATGAATCCCAATAATATTAAGCTTCCATATATAGATTGGTTTTTAAAATGATCACCAATTTTTTTAATGGATTGTTTACTTTCAGGAAATATTTTCAAAATATCTTTTTGCATTAAAAATCCTGTTATTAACCAAATTGGCCAAAAAATAAAAGTTAGTTGATTAATGAAAGCACATATTGCAAGAAAACTGGAAGTTAAAAAATAACAAATTTGAATAGTTTTTTTTGTATTGGAAGCAAGGTTAACTGCGGAACTGTTTACTCCAATTTGAATATCATATTTTTTATCAGCCAAAGCATATACGGTATCAAAACCAAAAGTCCAAAAAATTGTAGCGAGCCAGCAAAATAATAAAACAATACTATTGATATTACCTTCGTTCGCAGCCCAAGGTATTACAACTGCGAATCCCCAGCATATTGATAAGATAAATTGCGGATATTTAAACCATCTCTTTGCAGAAGGGTAAATTAAAATTAGAGGTAAAGCAAAAAAAGCAAGAGAAAGAGAAAGTAGTCTTCCATTCTCTGGAAGCGACAAAGTTAAAAAGAAACTACATATAATCAAGAATATAAGTATTAAGTATGCCGTTTTAGTACTGATTTTATTTGCAGCAAGAGGTCTGTTTTTGGTCCTTAAGACTTTTTGATCTATTCTTTTATCCCAAATATCATTAGCAACACAACCTAAGCCACTAACTAATAATCCACCGATTAAGATTTTCAACAACATGTAAATGCTTGGATTTGATTCGGGCGTAAGATATAAACTCCATCCAGCAGGAATAAGTAGAATAAGTCTCCCTGTAGGCTTATTCCACCTTAATAATTCAAAAAGGATATTTATTTTAGAATTTAGGTCTTTCTTTATCACAGGATCTTTATTTCATAACTTTAAATAATCTAACTAGAAATCAGGCAAATCTATAATTTAATAATCAATCTTAAGTATATTAATTACGGTATTTAGAATCTCTATTTTTTAGAGAATAAGAATGATACAGAAAAAAAAATTAAGTAATCTGCAAGAAAAAGATATTTCTGTAGCCTCAATTGATATTGGAACCAACTCCACTCATCTCTTAATCGCTGAAATTAATTCAGATCTCAAATCCTTTTCAATAAAATTTACTGATAAATCTACAACACGACTAGGGGAGAGAGATGAAGAGGGAAATCTTAGTGAGGAATCAATTCAAAGAGTTTTAAAGACCCTTAAGCGTTTTAAAGAGTACTGCAAAAGTAATGGTGTTAAACAAATAGTAACTGCTGCAACTAGTGCTGTTAGGGAGGCTCCAAATGGTCGAGACTTTTTAAATAGGGTTGAAAGTGATGTAGGTATTCAAATAGAACTTATAAGCGGATCTGAAGAGGCTAGATTAATTTATCTTGGCGTTTTGTCTGGGATGGTTTTGGAAGATAAGTCTTACGTAATTATTGATATAGGTGGAGGTTCTACAGAATTAATACTTGCAGATCAAAAAGACGCAATAGCTCTTACAAGTTCTAGAGTTGGAGCTGTAAGGCTCAAAAATGATTTTTTTCTTAATAGTGAACCCATCAATAGAGAAAGATCTAATTTTTTGAGAACTTTTATTCAAGGCTCCTTAGAACCATCAATTGAAAAAATTAAAAGGAGATTACCAAGAGGAAAGACGGTCTCAATGATTGCTACAAGTGGAACTGCAATCTCACTAGGAAATTTAATTTTATCTGACCTTGGGCAGCCAAAACAAAAGATGCATGGTTATGAATTTAAAAAAGAAAATTTAGAGATTGTCTTGGAAAAATTAATTAAAATGCCAATTTCTGAAATAAAGAAAATTCCTTCACTCAGTGAAAGAAGATCAGAAATAATAATTCCAGGTGCATTAATTTTAAAAACCTCAATGGAGATGTTGAATTTTAATCAGTTGACAATTAGTGAGCGGGCCTTAAGGGAAGGATTAGTAGTTGATTGGATGCTTCGCCAAGGAATAATAAAAAATGAATTTAATATTCAAAGTAATATTAGGAAAACTACCATAGTTCATCAGGCTAGAAAGTTTGGTGTTGATAAAGAAAGATCTGAGAAAGTTACTAATATCGCATTTCAAATCTATGCTCAAACTAAAAATATTTTTCATGGCGATACTGATTCAAAAGCAAAAGAGCTCCTTTGGGCAGCCTGTAACCTTTATGATTGTGGTAAACATGTAAATATAAGTTCATATCATAAACATTCTTGGTATTTAATTAAAAACTGCGAATTATTGGGATATTCTCAATCCGAGACAAATAGTATTGCTTCAATAGTTAGATATCACAGAAAGACTTTACCAAAAAAAAGACATGAATCTTGGCAAAGTTTAATCTCAAAAGAAGATAAAACATTAGTACTTGAAATGTCTTTAATTTTAAGATTAGCGGCCTCTCTGGATCAAAGACCTGAAAATGTATTATCTTCTATAAAAATTAAATTACTAAATAATATTATTGCAATTGAACTGATACCTTTAAAATCAAATCAAGATCTTCTTCTCGAAAAATGGAGTTTAGAGTTATGTAGTAAGGTGGTTAGAGAATTAAAAAATTTAGAGTTGAAAGTTGTTTAATTTTTATTTATAAGTTCTTCTTTAGGAACTTGATTCTGGAATGATTCTGAAAAAATATTAAAAATCAAAGATGAAGCTAATAGGCCTAATATTCCTGAAATTAAAATAAAGATAATAACCTCGATAGAATTCTGATTCTTCAAGCTTCGGTCATTTTTTGCTTTTATTGAGACTTCTTGAACAATTTCTTCGATGTTTACTTCTTTCCGTTCAGTTTTGAATTCGCTCATTATAAAATCTGTATCAACTTTCAGCTTTTCAGAAATCCTACGAACCATTGCTTTTATAAAAACTTTTTCCGGTAAATGATCTTCATTACCCTCCTCTATAGCCTGAAGTTGGTGAGATCCAATTTTTAAATCAGAGGCTAATTCTTCAATTGATTTGTTTCTGCTTACTCTTGCTTCTTTAATGAAATTGCCAATTCTTTTTAAAGATGAATTATTTTTGGAATTGTTGTCTGAATTATTAGATTTTATTTCGTCCAAAGCAATTAATTTTTCCCCAATTATAGTGTTATAAATCTATCTATCAACTTTATTCAATTATTTGCCCCTAAAGAGATGCTTGTAAGATGGATTAT
Source organism: Prochlorococcus sp. AG-676-P15-1 (assembly GCA_003210825.1). GTDB lineage: Bacteria > Cyanobacteriota > Cyanobacteriia > PCC-6307 > Cyanobiaceae > Prochlorococcus_A. Next base: position 7,820 of record QCUF01000002.1, read on the forward strand.
AAAGATTAGACCTATTCGCAATAGTATTAATTGCAGGACTAACAATATAAATAGTAGTTCTAATAAGTTCTTTCTCAAGTGTAAATTTTTCCATATCCTTCAATTCAATTAAAGATGTCCAACCATCATCCCAAGATACTCTATAACCAACAATTACTTTAGTTTCTGGAGGGTAAAATTCTAATAAAGTTTTTTGAGAACTTTTTATGTGTCTAGCACTCAAATAAAGACATAAAGACGATTTGTGCTTAGCAAGATCTTTAAGTGATTCTTTTTCAGGCATGCCAGTTCGGCCTCCTGCTCTAGTCAAAATTATAGTTTGAGTTATATCTGGAATTGTAAGCTCGGCCTGATGATAGGCGGCAGCGACCTGAAAAGCACTAACCCCAGGTATTACTTCAGTCTCGATATCTTTTTGTTTTAATATTTCTAGTTGTTCTTTAACTGCACCATACAGGCATGGATCTCCATCATGCAATCTAATAACAGTTTTACCTTCATTGAATCTTTCTATCATCATTGAAGTGATTTTTTCTAGAGTAAGTGTACTGGTTTTTATTTTTTCAGCACCTTCAAGTGAAAAATTTATAATTTTTTCAGGAATTAAAGAATCAGCCCAAAATATAACGTCTGCAGATTCTATTTTTTTTAACGCTTTGATTGTTAATAAATCAGGATCGCCTGGACCAACTCCAATAAAAGAGATCTTTCTATCCATTATTTCTTGTTTTGTTTTTATATGATTTTAATCTTAAAAAGAATATTCCAATTAATCCAGAGGAAAATAAAAAAATACTAATAAACTGGGCCATTCGTAGTCCTCCATCACAAAAGGGTGGAATTCCTCCAATACATAAAGGATCAATTCTTAAACCTTCAATCCAGAATCTTCCAAAACTATAGCCTATTAAATAAAGACAACTAATAAAGCCTGGCCTCACTGAGTTTTTATTGTTCTGTTGGTAAAAAATAGTAATCAATAATATAAAAATTAAAAAATTCCATAATGATTCATAGATAAATGTTGGGTGGAAAAACTGGTAATTTATAAACTCTATTGGCCTATTTTGTATGGGTATGAATAACTTCCAAGGTAAATCTGTAGGTATTCCAAAAGCTTCATTATTGAAGAAATTCCCCCATCTACCAATGGACTGCCCAAGAATAATAGATGGAATTAATATATCTATAAAGGTCTTTAAATGAATATTGTTGGATTTACAAAAATATAAAATACATAGAAATCCTCCAATCAAGCCTCCATGGATTGCTATGCCCCCTTGCCAAATTGCAATAAAAGAGGGGATTTGAATTACGTTATTAAAAAGGTTAAAAGAAGTAAAAAAGTTACTACCACTATATTGTCTCCATTCGAAAATTACATAGTACGCTCTAGCTCCAATTATTGAAGATATTATTAAAGAGGGTAAAATATCACTTATATATTGAGGATTAATATTTCTTGATTTTGCAAGCTTTTTAGAAATAAAAAGTCCTATCACTACTGATATGGAAATTAGCAGACCATACCATCTGATAGTTAGAAATCCTAAATTTAAAAATGTGTCTCCAGGGGATTGAATAAAAGCTTGATATGTAAGCATTTAAAGGTTAATTAAACACCCTCAGCAGCTTGTACTTTTTCAACCTGCTTCTTCTTGAGTACTAACAGTATTTGGGTTAGGCCTACACCAATAAAAAATGCAATTAAGCCTATTATTCTATAAGGGCTTTGTAACACTACTTCAGCATCTAATTGCCCAAAACCTCCTACATTAGGGTCATTAGTGAGAGGATCTCCTGCACTTATTTGGTCTTGTTCTTTCACAATCAGTTTAGGACCAACAGGAACAGCCTCGGTTACTATGTCCCCGTTCTCATTCTCAATATTAATTTGATAACTACCATCTTCAATAGTTTCTATTGAATTTATAGTGCCTGCAGAAGAAGAAGTGAATATTACATTGTTGCTCTTGTCACCAGTCGGATAAACTTGCCCTCTGCCTCTATTTCCTCCTACATGCAACGAGTACTTTCCATAGTGATACTCTTTATTAGTAGCTGGATTAGGGGAAAGGACTGGAAAAACGATTTCTTTATTAGTATCTCCTGGTAATGGCCCGACAAGAATTATATTGTCTTTTTCTTCGCTGTAATTAGTAAAGTAAACCCCTTCGGTTTCTTCTTTTATTTCATCAGTCCACCTTTCTTGAGGAGCTAATTTAAAGCCATCAGGAAGCATAACTACAGCCCCAACTTGTAAAGGAACCTCTGAACCGTCAGCACCTATTTCCTTTATGTCATCTTTATATGGGATTTTGACTACAGCTTTGAAAACACTATCAGCTCCAACAGATTGAGGGACCTCTGCAATAGTTGGCATTTGTGCTAAATGGCAATTGGCGCAGACTATTTTTCCTGTGGCTTCTCTGGGAGATTCGTAATTTTGCTGCGCCCAAAATGGATAAGCAAAAGAGGATGTTGGGAAAATTACAATGCTGGAAATAAAAAGCAGTGTGCAGAGAAAGAAAGTTGTTTTTTTCATAATTTGGGTTTTAAAATTAATCATTCTCTTAGGCCCACCAAGGATTTTCATTAGTTCTAAAATCTGTCTCTGACCACTGTTTTACAAGTACAGCATCATCATCTACATCAACATGCGCCAAGGCCAAAGATAAAGGCGCAGGTCCTCTTACTACTTTTCCATTTGTGTCATATTGACTTCCATGACAAGGACATATGAATTTATTCGCACCGCTATCCCATGGAACAACGCATCCTAAATGGGTACAAATAGCATTTAGTCCGAATTCTCCTATATCTCCTTCACTGTTAACAATTAAGTAAGTTGGATCTCCTTTGAGACCTTGCACTAAACTTCTATCTCCTGCTTGATGACTTGCTAGCCAACCGGTCTTTGTTACAGGGTTACCTAATTCATCTTTTGCAGAAGTTCCGCCGCCACCGCCGCCAGCTCTTAGTGGCATAAAATAATTTGCTACAGGATATAAAGCTCCTAATGCGACACCAGTTGCTGTTCCAAATGTAAGAAGATTCATAAATTGCCTTCGACCCATGGATGGGACGTCATTGGAACTTAATTGAGTCATTCGATACTTGAGACTGTTATTTATTAGTTATTATGAATCAGATTGCATGATTTCTGTTGCAAATAGATAGGACTTTTAATAATTTAAAGTATAAGTTTTTATGAGATTGTTTATTATTAAATTATGAAACCTTTGGTAGTAGAGGAGATTATCCATTACTTGATTCATCGATGGGGTAAAAAATATGACTTTAGACTTTTTAAAAGAGGTAAATATTTATATTTTCAAATGATGTGGGGTTTTTTAGGACAAGAATCTTTTCCATTAAATGAAGTGGAATATAAAAAATCAATAGCAGATAAAATTGAAATATTAAATAGATGCGGTTATTCAGATGAAGTAAGGGAATGGCTTAAAAAAGTAAATTCAAGACCAAGATTAGGAAGAGCTGTAAGCCTTCAACTACACATTAATGAGAGGATGAAAGAGTTTTTGATTTAAGGCTTTCAGATATGTAAGTTAGCCCAGCTCCAACAAAAAATAGAAAAATTATCGAAATTGAGAGCAATGACATAGTTAAAGGATCTGTTGAAGGTGTAATTACTGCGGATAAGATCGCAGAGGAAATTACCACTATTTTCCAATTTGATAGCATTTTTTCTGTAGTAATAATTCCAAGTGAACCAAGAATAAATTGCAAAACTGGTAACTGAAATGCTATTGCAGTACTTGACATTAACAATAAAACAAAATCAAAGTATCTCTCTATGGACCATGTTGGTTCAACTATATCAGCTCCAAAATTTATAAAGAAGTTTATTGCCGCGGGAACTAATATCCACCAAGAAAAAAGCAAGCCAAGAAAAAATAATAAACCTGATCCAAAAACAGCCGGTAAAATTAGGTTTTTTTCTTTTTTAGTTAAACCTGGAGAAATAAATAATATTAATTGATAAAAAATGTATGGAATAGAGACGATTATCCCGCTATATCCTGCTACTTTTATGGCAACAAATAAAAATTCTCCAGGAGCAAGTTGTAATAAATGTATATCACTTGCAGGAATCTCTAAAAATGAAATTAAAGGCTTAATTATTAAAAAACTAAAAAAAATGCAAATTAGTATCGAATAAATAGAATTTAGTACTCTTTGCCTTAGCTCTTCTAAATGATCAGTAAAACTCATCGAATCATAATTATTATTCTTACTATCTTCTTTCCTCTTCATTATTGAGCTTATTTTATAGTTTGAAATAGAAAAACATTTATTTTATTTATAAAAAGCGTAATTTTGATTATTAGTAGCTAAGAACTATTTACTTAATTTTGGATTCGTCGGATCAGGTAATAAAAATGGAGGAGCATCATTTAAAGAAGATTCTCCATATGTTTCATATTCTCTGTAACCACCCATTTTCCCATTTGTTTTCATCAAAGCACTTACGAAAGCAAGTAATAGAAAAACAGTTGGGGCTCCAATAATTAATGCTGCTCCGAACAAGTACCCTACAATAAATTCTGGGAAACTATGATTACCTAAAAATTCGTGTGTTCCAAGTAGAAAATCTAACATTTAACAAAAATTATTTTTCCTATTATAAGCTAGATTACTCTTTTAAGATTTTTTTTAATATAATCTTTTCCTCTTGTAGGATTACCCCAAAGAATTTCTACATTATTGAACGAAACGCAACCAGGACCTCCTTTTGTGATTTTTTGGAGATCTTTTATATTTACAAGACTTATAGGAACTTTAATATTCAATTTTGCTTTACTAAATAAAGCTGCTAAATCTGCTGATATTTGAATGTCTTCATCTGATGGTTTTTGAGATGAAGACTTTAAAACAACATGACTTCCGGGTGATTCTTGTGCATGAAACCAAAGATCCCCTTTTTTTGAAAACTTAAAACTTATTAGATCATTTTGCCTCATATTTCTTCCTATCTGTATTGTTAAGCCTTTTGGAGTATTTATTTCTATTGGAGATGATTCTAATCCAGATGAGTCTCTTTTTTGCTCTTTGATATTTTTGATCCTCACATTAAACTCTCGACAAATTTCAGCTTTAATTTCTTCCAGTAAATTGATTCTAATTTTCTGATTCTCATTTTTTAGCGAATTTAAGTTATCCAATAGAGCACTAAATTCTTCTAATCGATCCAGTTTGTTTTTATAAATATCAATCCTTTCTTTAATTAAATTTTGTGCTCTTTTAAGTTTTTTTGACTTTTTATAAAGCTTTTGGCCTTTGATAATATCTTCTTTTTGTATCTCATGAGTCATGAATATTTTGTCAGCCTTTTCTTTATATATTTGATAATTTTCGGAGTTAATTAAAAGGTCAGATTGCAAATTTAAATTTTTCTTCTCAAGAGTTGTTTGTTTAAAAATTATTCCATCAATTTTTTTTATTAAGGCGTCAATTTTTTTTTGTTTTAAATAAAAATCATAATAGTTTTCTAATCCATTAATTTGATCAATATTATTTTTATTCTTTATTTCATTCTTTAAAAACCAAACTGAATAAAAGAAATTTTCAAAAATTGAGAAATTAAAGTTGTTATTATTAAACCTATCAATCCATATTTTCCAACTTTGGTATATCTTTTTTAAGTTGGTTTCACTTATGAAATCAATATTTTTATTCATTATTTCTACACTGCCAAGATTACTAAAAGTCTCAAGTTGCTTTGTTAAAATTGGGCTTACACCTTGATAAGTATTTATTAGGCAGTATTTAAGTGATTCAGGAACTGAAGAAATAGATTCCTTCCATGTTTCATAAGATTCGTTAGGACTAGGCTCCTTTTTCATGTTTTTGGGAGGCTCTGAATAGATAGAGCCTGTAGAAACGGTTCGAAAGCTAGATTGATTAGAATTTATTTGTTTGCCAACTGCAATTATTTTTTGATTATTATCTAAGTAAAAAATATTACTGTGTTTTCCCATTAATTCAAAAATTAAGTATTTATTTATTTCATCTCCAGGCTTTTTTGCAAATCCAAATTTAATAACTCTCTCAAATTTATCTTGTTCTATCGTAACAAGAGCCATATATTTCAATCCATACCTTAATTGTTTGGAGAGGGTGCTTTCTGCCCCTATTTTTTCAGGCCTATTTATTTTAAGTATTCGTGCAGAATCACTATTCCAAGAAACTTCTATCCAAGTTTGGCTATTTATTCCTCTTAAACAGAATTGAATTATATTAGGTTCGGGTTGCTGTGCAGTCTCAAACCTTGATGGTAAAACTTCTTCAGATAAATCATGCAATACAGATTTTATAGATGTAATATCCATTATCTGAGGTACACCCTTTTGCATTATTTCTTGTAATTATTCACCATCATTTATTTTACTGTAAAAATTTTAATATGAAAAATTTAAAAAAACTAATAATTATCACTGGTCCAAGTGGAGTTGGAAAAGGTACTGTTGTTAAAGAACTTTTAGATAGAAATAAAGATATTTGGCTTTCTATCTCTGCAACAACAAGAAATCCCAGAATTGGAGAGAAAGATGGTGAGAATTATTACTTCATAAGTGATGAAAAGTTTAAAGATATGATCGATAAAAAAGAATTTCTTGAATGGGCCCAATTCGCAGGAAACTATTATGGAACCCCCTTATCGACTGTTAATGAAAAGATTGAAAAAGGATTTACCGTATTACTTGAAATTGAGGTTGAAGGTGCAAAACAAATTAAAGAAAAGTTCCCAGAAGCTTTATCAATATTTCTTCTTCCTCCTAGCAAAGCAGAATTAGAAAAAAGAATAAGAAATAGAGGTACTGAAAAAGAGGAGGCAATAGATAGACGACTTAGCAGAGCAGATTACGAAATTGCATCCTCAGATGAATTTGATGTTGTATTAACAAATCATGATGTTGATGAGACAGTAAAAGAAGTTTTTAAAATAATTAAGTCTTGAAAGTTCTTTTGGAAATCTCAACTCATCGGATGAAATAATAAATCAGGAAAAAATCTATTAAATTCAATAATTATTCCAGCGGTTAGGCTTAGCCATACTGCTGCAACTACTGGTGCTGACCTGATGAATTTTGTGTTAAAGATTTTAAGCATTTGATTTTAATAATTGTGTGGGTTGATGTTTTATCTAGGGCCGTTAAGTGTAATATTATTATCTTTCTCTCTTAAATCACCGTTTCTTCCTTGCTTATTAGCTAATAAGGGCCATTGAGCACCTTTGATAAGGCATTTCCTCGCTAAGTCTAAGTCAATAATGATTTCAAGGTCTGCTGGGTTCTTAGTCTTTTTGGATTCAATCAAATACTCTCTTCCAGACCAACCTATAATTCCTGCAATATAGATAAATAACACGCCAGGAATAAGTAAGTCACCTTCATGACCTCTATTTAAGAGTGCTCCCCATGGTTCAAGTGGTGGCCCTATTATTAAATGAGGCAATCCATCATCACCACAAGCTGCTTTGCCATATCTTTCAAATCTTGTGATATCTTTTTGAGTTTTAGCAGTACTTGCACGTTCAATAAATTTAGGATTTTCTGAGCATGTTGTTAGAGCTGAGGCTGTATATTCTGTGCTAGCTCTATCTGCATTTAATGCTGGTCCATTAGCTGCTAAAGCAATTGGGGTTATTCCAAGAAAGAGAAAAACCGAAGTTATGATTGAAAAAAAGAATTTCATAAGTTGCAATCTTTAATTCCTTTGATGTTTTAATTAAGAAATTATTACTAAAATAAAACAGTATCGAATCAAATATGCACAAAGCTCTAGCTATTGAAACAAGTTGTGATGAGACGTCTGTCTCAATTGTTTCTAATAGTGGTGATATTTATAAAATACATTCAAATATTGTTGCATCACAAATTGAAGATCATTCAAAATGGGGAGGTGTGGTACCAGAACTCGCTGCGAGAAAACATTTAGAGTTACTTCCTTTTGTTCTCGAACAAGCTTTAGAAGAATCAAAAATTCGCATTGAAGAAATTGATGTTATAGCTTCAACTGTCACTCCAGGATTAGTTGGCTGTTTAAGAGTTGGTTCTATAACTGCAAGATCACTATGTACTTTATATTCAAAACCTTTTTTGGGAATACATCACTTGGAGGGACATCTTTCGTCAATATTATTTTCAAAAAATTATCCCAAGCCTCCTTTCTTAACCTTACTTGTTAGTGGTGGACATACTGAATTAATAAAAGTTGGTGAGAGAAGAAAGATGCAAAGACTTGGAAGAAGTTATGATGACGCTGCTGGTGAAGCGTTCGATAAAGTAGGAAGATTATTGGGACTTAGTTATCCTGGAGGTCCTGCAATTGCCAAAATCGCCAAAAAGGGTAATGCCTCAAAATTTAATTTACCTAAATGCAAGATCTCTAATAAGGAAGGGGGTTTTTTGAAATATGATTTCTCTTTTAGTGGTTTAAAAACGGCTGTATTAAGATTGGTTGAGAAAATAAATTTAAATGGGGATGAAATACCAATACCAGATATTGCTGCAAGTTTTGAGAGGGTTGTAGCAGAGGTGTTGGTAGAAAGGACAATAAAATGTGCAAATGATTATGGTTTAGATAATATCGTCGTTGTAGGCGGAGTCGCGGCTAACGATACGTTAAGAAAAATGATGATTAGTGAAGCTTGTAAAAAATCTATTAAAGTTCATTTAGCCCCAATAAATCTTTGCACAGATAATGCTGCGATGATTGGAGCCGCTGCCTTATCTAGACTCAAAATTAAGGCATATGAAAGTTCTCTTAAGTTGGGCATTTCAGGAAGACTTCCTATTGACCAAGCAAATACTCTTTATGAAAAAGAACCTCCTTTCTAGTCCTTATGAAAAAAGAATCCAAAATAGAGCTCAAAGAAACAAAAAAGTTTGTTGATAAACAAGAGCTTAATTTATGGAAAAGGGGCTTTACTCCTCAAGCAGAAATTTGGAATGGAAGAATGGCGACGATAGGAATCGGAATAATATTGATTATTCTTGCTTTGATTAGTGAATTTTCATCTTCATAATTCTGAAAAAATTTTTTTCTTATGCTTCATATAGGGTTTTAATTAATAAATATTGTAAATAGTGGACTTAAAATAGGATTATTGATTTAATCAAATTAATTAATATTTTGATTAAAAGAAACCTTCATGACGCCTGAAAGGCTTGGCTTACTTTGGGGGATAACTGTTTTTGCAGGGGCATGCGCACGTCTGATTTCTTCTATCTCTGGATTTCCAAGTGTAGTAATTTTATTACTTTCTGGATTATTCATTGGACGCTCAGGTTTAGGGCTTGTTGAGCCACTTGATCTTGGACAGGGACTTGAAACTATAGTTGGACTCTTAGTTTGCTTGGTTTTATTTGAAGGCGGGTTAAATTTAAAATTACCTGAAGGAAATATTAGAAATACTGTCTTAAAAATTTCGTTAATAAGATTATTTATTTCATTATCAGCAGGAATATTTGTAGCTCATTGGTTAGCAGGACTATCATGGCCAGTTGCTGGAGTATATAGTGCGATAGTTCTTGCTACTGGACCGACAGTAGTTTCACCCTTAGTAGACCAAATAAAATTAGTTTCTCCACTATCGGAGGTCCTAAAAGCTGAAGGATTGGTTCTTGAACCCATTGGAGCAGTACTCGCTTTATTGCTATTAGAACTAATATTAGGAGATCTACATGGAATTAAGGAGGTGTTTATTGCCTTAATGCAGAGATTAGGTGGAGGGGTTTTGATAGGTATAAGTACTGGATGGTTGTTGTCTGAAATTTTAAAGAAAATAAAAAACGAGGCATCATTTGGAATTGAGCTTCAGGTTACATTAGGATTTATTTTTCTTGTGTATGGAATTTGTGAATATATTTTGCCAGAATCAGGTTTACCCGCTTCTGTTGCGGCAGGATTTATTGTAGGCAAAAGAGAAATTATTGATAAAGAAAGATTAGATAATTTAATTGGAGAATTAGCTCAACTAGCCATAACAGTTCTCTTCCCTCTCCTGGCATCTGATGTCTCATGGGGAGAATTAAGTCCACTAGGTTGGGGGGGTATTATTTGCGTATTAATGTTAATGGTAATTGTACGTCCGATTTCCATATCACTGGCAACTATGGGAGGAGAATTAGATGCAAAACAAAGGGTGTTTTTATCGTGGCTAGCACCTAGAGGGATAGTTACTGCGGCTGTTGCTTCTCTTTTCTCAATAAGACTTGAGCAGGCGGGAGTACTTGGTGCAGGTCGTCTCCAAGGCTTGGTATTCCTAACGATATTGATGACAGTTGGTATTCAAGGACTTACGGCAAAACCTCTTGCGAATTTTCTGAATTTAATCGATAAGGAAATATAGTTAAATAAAACATCTTTCAATTAGAGGGATATCAATTTTGTTCTCAGAGAATAATTCCCAACTTTGAATTAAATCTGGTCCACTTAGACACCCAAAAAAAGCTACTCTCAATGATTTCATTAAAATCCCTTTTTTGATGGAGTGGGAAACAGTAATTTTGTTGATTATTTCTCGAGCGTTATCCTTATTAACTTTACTTATATTTCCTTCTTTTAAATAAATAAGGATAAACTTTAACGATTCTTTTGCCTCTTTTTTATTTTTTAGAAATTCATCACCCTCTTTTTTCATTTGGGACAAGATAAAAAAGGGTTTTGATTGATCAATTGCATCCTTTAATAGAATCATTGAGTCTTGAATTAAACTTGTCAATTTCAAATCCCATTCTGTAGAAGGAGATTCCCAACCCATTTCATTCCAATAATTCTTAATAAATTTAGTTAATTTCGTCAATTCCATTTTCTTGATATATTGGGAATTAATCCAATTAAGTTTTTCCCAATTAAATTTGGCACCTGCTTTATTTACATCTGACAAATTGAAAACTTTAGAGATCTCTGTTAATGAGAGAATTTCGCTCTCAGGGGATTTTATAGACCATCCTAAAAATGCCATGTAATTGGTTAAAGCCTCAGGCAAGTATCCCATCTCTTTGAATTCATCGATGGAAGTAACAGAATCACGTTTAGAAAGCTTTTTCCCTTCGTTATTCAAAATGAGAGGAGTATGAGAAAAAATAGGTAATTTAAAATCTAAAGCTTTATAAAGCAATATTTGTTTTGCAGTATTTGAGATATGATCTTCACCTCTTACAACATGGGTAATATTCATAAAATTGTCATCTACAACAACAGCAAGATTATATAGAGGATCTCCTATTTCATCACCTAAAGCTCTTCTTGATAAAACTAAATCTCCACCGAGATCCTTGCCTTGCCATTTGATTTCGCCTCTAATTTGATCTTCCCATTTGATCACTGTTTCCTCATCAATTTTAAACCTTATAACAGATGATTTTCCTTGAGATATAAATTTTTTAATCTCTTTACTCGTTAGATTTCTGTGTCTATTATCGTGCTTTGGTGGTAAACCACTTACTTTTTGTTTTTCTCTAAGGTCATGAATCTCACTTTCTGTAGCGAAACATCTGTATGCAGCTCCCGTTTCTAAAAGTCTTTTAATATAGTTTTTGTGAATAGAAACTCGTTTACTTTGCTTGATGGGCTCTTCATCCCAATTAAGACCTAGCCAATCTAATCCATTTAATATATTTGTTGTGTATTCAGATTTAGATCGTTCAATGTCGGTATCTTCAATTCGAATCAGGAATTTTCCATTTGTTTTTCTTGCATATAACCAATTAAATAAAGCTGTTCTTGCTGTACCTATGTGTAATAAACCAGTTGGGCTTGGTGCTAACCTTAAACGTTTTTCCAATTTCCTTTAGAAAAGAACGGGACCGACGGGATTCGAACCCGCAACTTCCGCCGTGACAGGGCGGTGCTCTAACCAGTTGAACTACGGTCCCAGAATTTTTATTCTAATTTAGTTAGATTACATAATTTAAAATTATCAGATCATAATACTTTATTAATGTTGTTGTAATAAAAAAATTTCATAAATTTGAGGATTTAAAGAAATAATTTAGCTTCTTTTTTGACCAGGAAACTTATTGATTTTCTTTAAGGCCTAAAGCCTGCCGGTTCAATTAATCGAACTTGATTTCCTCGAGCTGTAAATTCTCTGCCTTGATCGCTTTGAACAACAACTCTACCCCCTGATTTTACTCTGATGACTCTTGCACGAACCCACCCTAGAGCAGCTGATTCGAGGACTTTAACCACGTCCCCCGGTTGAAGATCTAACTCCATCTAAATGAAAAAAAAAATTTACAGAATGTTGATCCAAACGCGCCGTGGAGGACTTGAACCCCCGACATCAGGTTTTGGAGACCTGCGTTCTACCAACTGAACTAACGACGCAATAAAAAGATTATAAGCGCCTTTATGACCATTAGGTTGAAATAACTTTACAACCTTATCGATCAAAGCGTTGTTTTACGCGAGTAGCTTTTCCTACTCTATCTCTTAAATAGAATAGTTTAGCTCTTCTTACTTTACCTCTACGTTCTACTTTTAGAGAGGCTACTTGAGGACTATGTAGCATAAATACTCTTTCAACTCCAATACCTTGAAAAATCCTTCTAACTGTAATGGTCTGATTAAGGCCACCATGTCTTTTCGCAATCACAACTCCTTCGTAAGGTTGAACCCTTTCTTTGTTACCTTCTGTAATTTTTACTCCAACTTTAACCGTATCTCCAACGTATATCTCTGGTAATAGTTTTTTTAATTGTTCTCTCTCAAATTCCTTTATTAAATTTGATGAACTTAAATTTGTTTTCGTTTTGGAAATTAATTCTTTGCCTTGATTCTCATCAGTTAATTCTTTGGTAATGTCAGTTTCATTAATGATTTCTGACCCAGTTTCTTGTTTCTCTTTTGCCATTTTGCTCGATAATTCTACAAGAATTCTATTTTAACCTTTAGACTCGCCTTTAGTAACCTTTTTAGGAAATGAAATTTTTTTTGAAAACATTTGAAACCCAGTTATTAGCATCCAAATAAGTCCTAGAGAATTCAAGATTACGTATATTAGTTCTCCATTATCTCCAAGCCACTCCCCTTCGTGTAGGGACATTAACCAGTGAACTTCATCTCTTGAATAGCCTAATAAATCTTTCGAGATCCGATATAAAGTACCTGTTAAAGCCGAAATGAATAATGGGAGGAAAACCCAAGGTGCCAATGCTTTATGAAATTGCCTAGAATTAGAAATAAATTTCATTTCTGTTTTCCTTCCTGATAGATTTAAGATAGCCATTAAGACTAAGGCTATTTTGATGATATTTACTTAATACTATTATTTATTCCAATGAAACATTTTGCAGATCTTTTATTAAAAAAAAATAATTCTAAATCCAATGATCAACTCCCTTTTATCCAAAGAAGAAGAGGCATTGAAATAAAGTCTTCAAGAGAAATAAATTTGATGAAGAAATCGAGTAGGATTGTTGGGACTGTTTTGAGAGAGATAAATGACCTTATAAAACCAGGAATGAGCACAAAAGATTTAGATGATTTTGCTGAAAAGAGGATAAGAGAAATGGGAGCTGTGCCAAGTTTTAAGGGTTATCATGGTTTCCCAGCAAGTATTTGTTCAAGTATTAATAATGAAGTTGTGCATGGTATACCAAACAAAAATAAAATAATTAAAAATGGGGATCTTGTAAAAATTGATACGGGAGCTTATCTAGATGGATTTCATGGAGATAGTTGCATCTCCATTTGTGTAGGTGAAGTAAGTGAACAAGCTAAAAAACTGAGTGATGTAGCCCTTCAAGCATTATTTTCTGGACTTTCAAAAATTAAATCAGGTAATACTCTGCTAGATATTGCTGGTGCAATTGAAGATGTTGTCAAATCCAATGGATTCAGTGTTGTTGAGGATTATACCGGTCATGGAGTAGGTCGAAACCTTCATGAAGAACCTTCCGTTTTTAATTTTCGTACTAACGAACTACCGAATGTTGTCCTTCGGGAAGGTATGACATTAGCTGTGGAACCTATTGTTAATCAAGGCACAAAGTTTTGTAAAACTTTAAATGATAAATGGACAGTAATAACAAAAGATGGAAATTTATCAGCACAATGGGAGCATACAATAGTTGTAATGAAAGATGGTATCGAAATTTTGACAGATAGAGATTTCTAATTACTAAATTTAGATATTTTTAAAAATTCACAATATAAAAAAAAATATAATTCTTTAATTGGAAAAAGAATATAAGAAAGAGGATTAGGACTAACGATAATCAAAAAAATATTTAAATTTGCAAATTTGTAAATGTTATTAGATACGAATTTTGGACTCATAATTCCTATAGGGTTTAATTCTGATTTAAAGGGACCCAAGATTATTTTTTTAATTTTTAATTTTTTCTTTACCTGCTTGTCTAGAAGATTTTTTTTAAAGGATACTAATTGGCCTATAAGAGATTTACTTATTTCGTAGGAGGGATTTAAGGCTGGCAATATTTCTGCTTCAGAGGTGTTTATCCAAATTTCCTTTGCGGTTGGTGAATTATTTTTGATAGCAATTTCTTCAAATAAATTTAGAAATTTAAATTTGCTTAAAGCATTTATTTCTATTGAATTTTCGTAATTTGAATTTTTTTTACCTAAATCGTAGATTCCATGGTTCAAAATTAAGACGTCAATTTTTTTAAGGTGCTCTTTTAATAAGAATTCTTTCCCGCATTGCCATTCAATCCATTGATTCGGAGAGTCATTGTTTATTTCAGAATTATTCTTACTATGTGTAAATCCGATAACAATATATCCTTTTTTACGAAATATTTTTGTTAGCTCTGTCCCTAAAGCTCCTGAAGCGCCCGTAATACCGATAGTTTTTATTTCACTCATTATATTAATTGGATTTTGTTTGACTCTGTTAATAGATCCAATTACTATAAATTATTTTACTTTGTACTATGTTTTTTAATTTAATTGATTAAAAGTATTAAATAAGTATTTGTATACTTCTTGAAAAAATATTATCTTTAATCTATTGATTAATTAATTTATTAATTTATTTATTATGAGTCAGATATTGTTAATTGGTTCTTGTGAACCATTTAGTGGTAAATCAGCATTAGTACTGGGAATATCAAAAAAACTCTTAGAACATGGAAAAAAAATACGTATAGGGAAACCATTGGCAACTTGTATTGAACTTACCAATCTCCCTTCAATGAGTTACGAAGGGCTAATAGATGATGATGTGAAATTTATTGGTTCTACATTAGGTATCGCTGAAGAAAACTTAATTCCTTCAGTAGGATTGTTAGATAATATATCTGCTGAGAAAAGGATTGCTAATAAAGACTTAAATCCAGGTAAAGGGTTTGAGCAAATCGAGGCATTAATTGATGACGATTTTGATGGGTTAAATATTCTTGAAGCTGCAGGCAGTCTTAATGAAGGAATGATTTATGGTTTGAGTCTTCCCCAACTCGCAAAAAATTTAAACGCAAAAGTCCTTATTGTTAATTTATGGGAGGATAGTAAAAGTGTAGATGCTTTACTTGACGCGAAAAAACAATTAGGAGATCATTTTGCGGGAGCCGTATTGAATGCTGTTGTTCCTGAGCAAGTTGAAAAAATAAAAAATAAAATAATACCCTCTCTCAATGAGATGAATATAAAAGTATTTGGGGTAATGCCTAAATCCCCATTACTCAGGAGTGTCACTGTTGGGGAACTTGTAAGAAGGTTAGATGCTCAAGTGATTTGTTGTCCTGAAAAAGAACAATTACTTGTTGAAACATTAAGTATTGGTGCTATGGGAGTCAATTCTGCAATGGAATTTTTTAGAAGAAGGAGAAATATGGCTGTCGTAACAGGAGCAGAAAGAACTGATATTCAACTTGCAGCTTTAGAAGCTTCTACCCAATGTTTAATTCTTACAGGTTTAGGTGAACCTCTTTTACAACTGATCCATAGAGCAGAAGAGTTAGAAGTTCCAATTTTAAAAGTAGACTTAGACACTCTGGCTTCAGTAGAAATTATTGAACAAGCTTTTGGTCATGTCAGGATACATGAATCAATAAAGGCATCATATGCTGTTCAATTAGTTAAAGAGCATGTAAATCTAAAAAATATTCTTGAAAATATAGATTTTCCCTGCAATTTTTCAGATAAATGCTAATTTCAAATGTAGTAACCGTTTTATTTTGAGTCGTTCTTTAGATCTACCCTCAACTGAAGGTGTTGATACCTTAGCTCAGGAACTTGCAAAACTTCAGGATAATGGGAAAAGAAGAATTGCTTTTTTAGGTAGCAGACATGTACCTGTAGTTGACATTCACCTAATCGAACTAATCGCAAGATCATTAGCTGAAGAAGGTCATTCTATTCTAACTTCAGGATCTCAGGGAGTTAATGCCGCAGTCATAAGAGCTGTTTTAGATACTAATCCCTCTTTGCTGACTGTTCTTTTGCCGCAAAGTTTAGATAAGCAATTACCTGAAATTAAAAACCAATTAGAGAGCGTTATGCATTTGGTTGAGAAAAGCGAGAATGATGAGTTACCTTTGCCTATGGCAAGTAGCCTTTGCAATCAAGAAATTATTAATAGATGTGATCAATTAATTTGTTTCGCTTTTCACGATAGTGAAACTTTATTAAATAGTTGCCGATGTGCTGAAGAAATGGGTAAGGTAGTTAGTTTGTTATTTTTTGATTAAATTAACGCTCTTTATTATTTTTTAAAGTTTTATTAGGGTAATAATTAAATTAATTTAAAATAAAAATAATGGCAGAAAATTTTTCATTTGATATAGTTTCTGATTTCGATAGACAAGAATTAGTAAATGCTTTAGATCAAGTTAAAAGAGAGATTTCTCAAAGATATGATCTTAAAGGGACTGAAACATCTGTGGACTTGGAAAAAGAACATATTTTTATAATTACAAACAGTGAATTAACGCTAAATTCTGTGATCGACATTATCAGACAAAAGGCAGTTAAAAGAAAACTCTCTCTAAAAATCTTTGATTACGATGATATTGAAGCTGTGAGCGGAAATAAAGTAAAGCAAACCATTACTTTAAAGAAAGGACTTAATCAGGAAATTGCAAAAAAGATCAGTAAAAGTATTAGAGATGAAATTAAAAAGATTAATGTAAGCATTAATGGAGAAACATTAAGAGTAATGAGCAAAAGCAAGAATGATCTTCAATTGGCAATTAAGTTACTTGAAAATTTGGAGGAGACATATCAAATTCCTCTGCAAGCTAATAATTATCGATAAGATATTAATAATTAAGGCCTTATAATGACTGGTTATTCAAAATCTCTTCTGGATTCATTGTACTTAAAAATAAAAGATTATCCACGTTTTTCATTAACAGAAATTGAGAAATTTTGTTGGATGGCTGCCCATGAGCATAAGCATGGAGTCTTACCTTCTGAATACGATATAAAAGAAATAGATGAGGATCTTTATTTACAATTATTGCAGAAATTTAAAGCAAAGTAATTTATAAAATTCATTTGTTAATTACGTAAACTAATTATTAAAAAAATATTTTAATTAAATACTTAATCAATGCATTAATTAATTTCTTTAAATATGATTATTAAAAAGGATATTTAAATGTCAACATCTTTCAAAAATGTCACCCCAACTGGTCCAGGAGGAACAGCTACGCTATTAATTGTTTTATCTTTTACCGGATTTCTTTTGCTTACACAATCATTATTCGTAGTACCCTCTGGACAAGTAGCTGTGGTAACTACTCTGGGTAAGGTAAGTGGGGGTTCAAGAAGACCAGGATTAAATTTTAAAATCCCATTTGTTCAGTCAGTATTCCCTTTTGATGTGAAAACTCAAGTTCAACCTGAAAAATTTGAAACTTTAACAAAAGATCTTCAA
Source organism: Prochlorococcus sp. AG-676-P15-1 (assembly GCA_003210825.1). Taxonomy (GTDB): domain Bacteria; phylum Cyanobacteriota; class Cyanobacteriia; order PCC-6307; family Cyanobiaceae; genus Prochlorococcus_A. The sequence continues at coordinate 25,695 of QCUF01000002.1, forward strand.
GTTATTAGAGCTACAGCTACAGTTAAATACTCTGTTAAACCAGGAGAAGCAGGAAGGATTTTTGCAACAATTGCGAGTAGAAACAGTGATGTTTACCAAAAAATTGTTCAGCCTTCTTTGCTTAAAGCTCTTAAATCTGTATTCTCTCAATATGAATTAGAAACAATAGCAACGGAATTCAACGTTATTTCTGAAAAAGTCGCTAGTACCGTAGCGGAGGAATTGAATTCTTTTGATTACGTAGATGTTAAAAGCTTAGATCTTACTGGATTAGAAATTGCTGAGGAATATAGAGCAGCAATTGAACAGAAACAAATTGCAGGACAGCTACTTTTAAGAGCTAAAACAGAAGTTGAAATTGCGGGACAAGAAGCTTTAAGATACGAAACTCTGAATAAAGGTTTAAATGATCAAGTCCTCTTTAAACTATTTTTAGATAAATGGGATGGAAGTACTCAAGTAGTTCCTGGCCTGCCTGGCACTAGTGGATCAATGCCTCCAGTTATCGTAGGCGGACAAAACAGATAATATACTAATTTTTTAGAATACTAAAAGATTGATCGAATGCTTCTAGCGTTCTATCAATTTCTTCTTCACTATGTGCTAATGAAGTAAATCCAGCTTCAAATGGACTTGGAGCTAAGTATATACCTCGTTTGAGCATCTCCCTATGAAGTTTGCCAAAGAGTTCTGAATTATTTGTTTTTGCTTCTTCGAAATTTCTTACTGGTCCTTCACATAAAAAGAATCCAAACATAGCACTAACGCTCCCACCATTTATTGCAATACCATTGTTTTCAGCAGATTGAATAATACCTTCAATCAACCTAGAAGTTGTTGATTCAAGCTTTTCGTATGTACCTTCTTGTTTAAGTAATTCAAGAGTTTTAATACCTGCTGTCATTGCTAGTGGATTTCCACTTAAAGTCCCGGCTTGATATACAGGCCCAGATGGTGCAACCATTGACATTATTTCCTTTCTTCCTCCATATGCTCCTACAGGTAAGCCCCCTCCAATTACTTTGCCGAGAGTTGTCAAATCAGGAGTAACTCCGAATTTTTCTTGAACTCCTCCGTAGCTAATTCTGAAACCAGTCATCACTTCATCAAAAACTAGTAAAGATCCATTTTCAGTTGTGAGTTCTCTTAATCCTTCAAGGAATCCAGGTTCAGGAGTAATAAATCCTGCATTACCAACTATAGGCTCAAGAATCACTCCTGATATTGCATCAGGATTCTCAGAAAATAATTTTTTTACAGCTTCAAGATCGTTGTAAGGCGCAGTTAGAGTATTTGCTGTTGTAGTTCTTGGAACCCCTGGGGAATCTGGTAAGCCTAAGGTAGCTACCCCAGATCCAGCTTTTACCAAAAACATATCAGCATGACCGTGATAGCACCCATCAAATTTTATTACTTTATCTCTTCCGGTAAATGCTCTCATTAGCCTTAAAACTGCCATGCAGGCCTCAGTCCCACTGTTTACAAATCTAACCATCTCTACCGATGGAACAGCATCTATTACCATTTCGGCAAGTTTATTCTCTAACGCACAAGGTGCTCCAAAACTAGTTCCTTTTTCAATTGCTTCTTGCAATGCTGTAATAACTTCAGGATGAGCGTGTCCACAAATGGCAGGTCCCCAACTTCCTATGTAATCAATATACCTATTCCCATCAACGTCCCAGGCATAGGGACCTTTTACTCTATCAAAAACAATTGGCTGACCACCAACAGACTTAAATGCTCTCACTGGGGAACTAACCCCTCCAGGCATCAATTCTAAAGCTGAAGAGAAAATTTCTTCAGAATGAGTAGTATTTAATATGTCAGTCAAAATTTAAATGAATGTAGTTTTGAGAAAATTTCATCATGTCCTAACTTAGAAATAAGTAAAAATTTTGTCAATCAGATTGAAATTCTACATTATGATATTTTTATTGCGATACTTATAAATGTAAATAATTAATTCTGAAGAAAATTATAAAAGAAGTTAGTTTATTTCTAAATTATTCTTTACTATAAAGCGTTTTGAGGTTCATAAAAATTAAAGAACTTTTTGAATTATATTTCGAAAAGATCATCATCTTCATCAAAGTAATCTTCATTTTGATTCTCAATCTCTAAATTAATTAATACTGGAGCATGATCACTTGGTTGTAGATTTTCTCTTTGATTCCGCTCTATTACACAGCTTTTGAGTTTTGATGAAAGGTTTTTACTGATATAAATATGATCAATTCTCCAACCCTTATTTAGTTCATATGCATTATTACGGTAATCCCACCAACTCCAATGCCCAGAATTCTTCTCGAAAATCCGAAAAGAATCAATAAATCTTCCTTTAAGAACATTATTAAGTGCTTCTCTCTCCATCTTTGAAGCCATTATTCCCCCTTCGTATTTTTGAGGAGAATGTATATCTATTTCGCTTGGAGCTATATTAAAATCACCCATGAAACAGACTAAATCATCATCTTTCACTTGCTCCTCTAAGAATGTTGATAAATGATTTAACCATTTGATCTTATAATCAAATTTGTCAGAATCTATTGCAGAACCATTTGGCACGTAAACATTTATTATTTTTAACCCATTGATATCTGCAGAAATTAACCTTTTTTGCTCATTAAATTCTATAGAAATGTCCCCCCCTTTATTATCGTTATTAAATCCTTTATTTACATTCTCAATCTTAAATTTACTTATTATTGCAACACCATTGTAAGATTTTTGCCCATGGATAATAACTTCGTAACCTAATTCTTCAAAATGCGATAAAGGAAAAGCCTCATCTATTACTTTAGTTTCTTGTAGACAAAGGATATCTGGATTTACCTCATTAATCCAATTAGTAATTTGAGTAAGCCTCGTTCTTACAGAGTTTACATTCCAAGTTGCTATTAACAATTTATTCCCAATTTATGTAAAATTAAAATAGCAAATATTTTTAAATCTTAATTTATTTTGAAATTAAACAAAATGAAATTTAATTTAAATAAAAAGATATCAAGATTAGGGAAACTTTTCATTTTATTTATTTCATTCATCAATATTAAATCAACTATATTAGGTGCAGAAGAGTCATACCTTAATGAAGTTGAAATTGATAGTTCTACAAAATTAGAAACAAATAGCTCAGATTTACCTACTAACCCTTTTGAAATAGTTGAGATGCTTAGAAGAGCTAATAGTATGAATGATGCGACTAAGCCATCTGATGCTATAGATGATGCCTTAAAATTATTTAATAAGATTGAAGAAAAAGAAAGTCTTTAATTCAATAAATATCTTATTAAAAACATCTCTTAAACATAACTAAATATGATTAAAAATCCTATCCAAGAAGTTACTAATAAATTACAATACAGAGCTATAGGTATCGTTAAAGGTATTTATAAGCCAAATAATATTGATCAATTAAATCGAGGAACATTAACAGATAAGGAAGGTAAAATACTTGAAACAGTTATCCTTGGCAAAGCAATACCTCTAATAAAAAAATATATTGATTTAGATAAAGATTATTTTTGGATTGTTTATCCAAGAAATAAAAACATTAACCATCTACATTTACAGGTTGCTGGTATATGGGACCCTTATCAGTTAAATCAAGTTGAGAATAATTCTGAAAAGGATCCTCATGAATTACTAAAAGAATTAAATTTAAACAATAATTATTTTTCTATAAGAGGAGAATTGGTTTATGTAAATAAACAAAAGAAAGAGATTGTTATAAAAATTTGTTCTTCTCCACCTTCAAAGAGATCAAAATATTCAACTTTTAAAATTATTATTGAAGGAGAGATCTCTCTTCAATTTCTGAATAATTTTGTAAATCTCGATGTAATTAGGGATGGCAGTATACTTCGAATGGTTAAGTACGAAATTATTGAGAAAATAAAATCTGAAAAAGTATAATACAGGTTATTACTGCCAAGTTTTTATCTCTTGGATTCATATTATTCAAAATCTATAAAGGGTTATGGAAGAAATTTTAATTGAGTGTTCACCTGGGGTGTCTGGGGATATGTTATTGGGCGCTTTTTATGATTTGGGGGTACCAAAATATGAAATTGAAAAAACACTAGCATGTTTTGGACTAGAAAATTTATATTGTTTAAACTTCAGAGAATCTCAAAATTGTTCAATTCGAGGAATAAAGGTTGATGTTGAGAAAGTTGATCAAAGTACTAAAAGAGATTGGAAAAATATTAAAGATTTAATTCTGAAGGCTCAATTAGAAGAACAATTAAAAAAAAGAATTTATGAAGTTTTCGAGTCTTTAGCTATAGCAGAAGGAATAGTTCATGGTATTAACCCAGAAGAAGTTCATTTTCATGAGATCGGTGCAATCGATTCCTTAGTAGATATTATTGGAGTCTGTACTTCAATTGAATATTTAAAGCCAAAGAAGGTTTTTTGTAATGAACCTACTTTAGGGAGAGGTTTTATTCAGGCTGATCATGGCAAACTATCAATACCATCTCCTGCGGTAATAGAGTTATTAAGAAAAAAAAATATTAAGGTGATCTCAAGTATTGATTCTATAGAGGGCGAATTATCCACTCCAACGGGAATAGCTTTACTTTGTAATTTTGTTGAATCTTTCCAAATTCCTTATAAATATTCTATTGATTCCTATGGAGTAGGTCTTGGGAATTTAAATCTTCCATGCCCAAATTTGGTCAGGGTTTTAAAAATTAATTCTAGTGATGAGAATTTGATATATCAAAAAATTAGTCCAAGATACGAGGAGATTTGTGTTCAAGAAGCATGGATTGATGATCAAACGCCTGAAGAACTAGCTAACTTAATTGAGCAATTTAGAAAAGAAGGAGCTTACGATGTTTCTTCTCAGACAATTAATATGAAAAAAAACCGAATAGGTTTCTCTATCCAAGTTATCTTACCTACTAAAAAGCAGGAGTATTTTAGGAAATTATGGTTTGAATTTTCTACTACTATAGGTTTGAGAGAAAGAAAACAAGCGAGGTGGGTTTTACTGAGAAGAAAGGGGAAGTGTCTAACAAGTTTTGGAAATATTAAATTTAAACAATCAATGAAACCTGACGGAACTATTTATATGAAACCAGAGAATGATGAAATTTTAAGATTGCAAATTGAGAATAATAAAACAGCTGAAGAAGTAAGAAATATCATTAGAGAATCATGTAAGGAATTTAAAGCTTTTGAAGATTGGAAATAAGATTTAATATGCAAAAAATTTATTTTATAAATCGTTTAAAGAATTTTAACTTTGTAATCCTGAAGAAAATTTTTTTTCTTTTGAGTATAACCTATTTCTCTTTTTATTTTTTTAAAAATTTTGATCAAATTTCATTAAATATTGATTTTGCTAGAAATGGAAAATATATATTTTTATCATTTTTATTTTGTATATTTAGTATTTATTTTAATGCACTAGCTTGGAAAAATATAGTTGCTTGGTTTGGTAAAACAAAGATTAAAAAAAGTTTAATTTCCTTTTATGTTATGACAAATATTCTTAAATATGTGCCAGGAGGTATCTGGCATTTCTTTGAAAGATATAACTTTCTAAAAGATATTAGTAATCCTCAATTAGCTTTTTATTCGACACTAATTGAACCTTATTTTATGTTGTGTGCATCTTTTTTATTAGCTTCAGTTGGTATAATTTTTTCCCCATTTTATTTTTTGTTACTCATACCCTTGATATTTCTGAATAGAAAATTGATTTTCCATATTTTGGAAAGGTTAGAAACCTTAAAAGGTAAAACTATTAAATCTTTAAAAATTCACAATGAAAAGTATCGATTTGAGGAAAGAATAAAAATAATTTCTTTCTTCCCTGCGAGAGCTTTTTTCATTGAGATTCTTTTTGTGGTATCAAAATTTATTGGATTTATTATTTGCTTTTATATAGTTAATTTTGACAATCAATATAGTATTTTTTATTTATTGGTAATTTTTTGTTTGTCCTGGGCTATTGGATTAATAGTACCTACAGCCCCAGGAGGGGTAGGGGTATTTGAGGCTTGTTTTCTCTTTTTTTGTGGAAAAAATATTCCACAAAATATAATTCTTCCAAGTTTAATTTATTTTAGATTGATATCTACCTCGGCCGATTTATTTTTAGGTTTTCCATTCTTATTAAGAAAATTTCTAAAGAAAATTTAGTTCTTTTTTTCTAAGCTTGGAATTAATGTACTTGATGCAATTAGCCCCAAGATTGTTATAAAGAATGCAGGTAATAAGGCTTCTGCCATTCGCTCATCTCCAGCATATTGGTATATCCTTACAGATAAGGTATCAAAGTCGAAAGGTCTAAGAATAAATGTAATTGGTAATTCCTTAATGGTGTCTACAAATACTAAAAGTGATCCAACAAAGATTGGACCTTTTAATAGTGGAATATGTATCTTCTTGATAACACCAAGCCAATTAGAGCCTAGTCCCTTTGCAGCCTCATCAAGGGTCGGAGATATTCTTTCAAATCCAGAATCAAGAGAACCTTTTGAAATAGTTAAAAATCGAACTACGTAACCCCAGATAAGAAGGGATATGGCAATAAAATAGAACTTTGAATTGACTATAGTTATTAATGATATAGCTAATACAGTTCCTGGGATTGCATATCCAATACCTGCCGGGAATGTTATTAATCTCATAAGTAAATTCTTATTCTGACGATTAGATAGCGTTAATATTAAAGAGAAAATTAATGCTACTAATGCAGTAATTATTCCAAGGCTAATAGTTCTAAAAGTAAGAGATATTAATTCTGTTGTGAATCCTTTTTTTAACTGATCAGTATTTAATAGAAACCAAGAAAATGGAACCCCAATAGCAAATAATGGTGGTAATGAAGTAAATAAATATGCTAATTGAGACCTATTTCCTTTTAACTCAAATCCCATAGAACTCAATGAAGCAGGATTTTCACTCCAACGCTTTGTCTTTCTTCTTGAAAGTTTTTCAAACAGAATTAAAGTAAAAACTATTATTAATGCAACTAATGATAATCCAATGGCGCTTTTAGGATTACCTTCAATGATCCAATTTTCAGTTATGCCTTTAGAAATACTTGGAATATTTAACAACTCAACTGTACCTAAATCATTCATAACTTCCATACAAATAAGGCTGATTCCAGTTATTAATGCTGGGAAAGCCATTGGAAGAGCAATTTTAAAAAAGCTGCCCCATGGCCCAACCCCTAATCCTCTACTGGCATTAATTTGATTAATTCCAAATTTATTAAAACTTTCATTAGCAAGTAAAAAAACATAAGGGTAAGTAGTAATTGAGAGTATAAGAACTCCCCACCATAAACCAGTTATTTGGTAACCTAAAATACTTCCTAAATCCTGTAATACTGCAGTTAACAAATAAGCTGGAGTTGCTAGTGGAATTAGTTGAAAAATACGAAGAGTTTTCCTTAATCTAAATTGGCAATTTGATAGTAACCAGCCATTTAAGGTCCCTAAACCACCTCCTAAAAAACTAGTAAGTGTTAAAAGTTTTAATGTACCAAATATTTCTTTTTTTCCAGAAATACCTAAAGAAAAATTTCCACCTAAAATAAAGTCTATTCCTTCAATTAAGAAATTAAAAATCGGAATTATAAGTGCAAATGCAACTATTAAAGAAGCGATATTTAAAGGCTTTAAATCTGATAACAAATTCTTTGTTTGTTTAATAGAAATTTTTCTAAAAATAAATAGTACTTTATTATGCTTCTTATCTATAATTAAATCTACAACAAGCAAGCTGATTCTTAATAGTTTGATGATCTAAATCTTTTCCTATTAGAACAATTTTATTTGATTTTTCATTTTCCCATTCACAATCATCAAGAGAAAAACGTTTACCAGATAAATGAAAAATATGTTTTCTTTCGCTTTCCATAAACCATAAAATGCCTTTAGCTCTAAATACATTTTGTGAGATTTGATTATCTAAGAAGTTTTGAAACTTCCTTAAAGAAAATGGTTCCTTCGTCGTAAAAGAAACAGATGTGAATCCCTCTATATTATTTATAAAATCATGAGAATGGGAAGAGTGATCATGAGAATGGGAAGAGTGATCATGAGAATGGGAAGAGTGATCATGAGAATCTTGATTCCTAATCATCTTCTCTTTAAATTGAAAAGTATCTGTTTCGAAAAGTCCCACACTCATAATTGTTTGCAAACCAACTTCACTATTAATTGATCTCAGAATTCTTGGCTCTTTTTTAATATTATTAATGTGGAGCTCTATTTTTTTTAAATGTGTATCAGTTACTAAATCACATTTATTTAGTAACAAAATATCACCATATAAAATTTGTGAATAGGCAACACTAGAGTTTTTTAAATCAAAATCAAAGTTATCTGCATCAATAATAGTAATAATCGAATCTAATCTTACTTTTTCTCTAAGATCACCCCCTGCAAAAGTCATTGCTACAGGTAGTGGATCTGCAAGTCCAGTAGTCTCAACAATTAAATAATCTATTTTTTCAGGTCTATCTAATATCTTAGAAACAGTGTTTAATAATTCTCCGTTTATTGTGCAACAAATGCATCCGTTATTTAATTCGATCATATCTTCAGCAGTTTTTATAATTAATTCATTATCGATACCTATCTCTCCAAATTCATTAACTAAAACAGCCGTTTTAATCCCAACTTGATTTTTTAAAATGTGATTTAAAAGTGTAGTTTTACCTGAACCCAAAAATCCACTAATAATAGTAATAGGGAGTAAATTTTCAGCCATTTTGAAGATTATTTTGAAACTTATATAGTTTTATGAATTGTAAATTATTTTTTGAAAATTTCATTAATTTCTGAGGCGATTGTTTGATCTAAATTTGTAATGCCGCCTAAATCATGAGTACTTAGTTTAATTATTACTTTTGAATAGACATTTTCCCAATTAGGATGATGGTTATGTTTCTCGCAAATTAAAGCAATCTTTGTCATAAAGGAAAAGGCTTCTATAAAATTACTAAAATTAAATTCTCTTTCAATATGATTTGTCATAATTCTCCATCCTTCTATTTTTGCAGATAGTTCTTTTAATTCCTCATTCTCTAAAAGGTATGGTTTCATAACTATTTATTGTGACTGTTTACTATTATAGATACTTGATTTTTTTTCCCCAATAATATGAACACTTATACTTCTTTTTTTTGTACTAAATCGATGTTCCCATAAATAAATTGCTTGCCAAGTACCAAGTATGAGTCTCCCTTTTTGAAAGCTTAAAGACAAATTAGTATTTGTTAAAGCAGTTTTAATATGAGCTGGCATATCGTCCTCTCCTTCTTGAAAATGTTCATAATATATCTCCTCTCTTTCTTTTGATAACGAGGTATAACAGTTGTAAGGAACTATAGATTTAATAAACTTTTCTAGATCTTTAAGAACATTTGGATCTGCATTTTCATTAATAGTCAAACTACAACTTGTGTGTAGTGAGGTTAAGCAAAAAATTCCTGAATCAAAATTACTTTTTTGTATGAATAAATTTAAATCATCAGTAATATCAGTGAACCCCTCCCCTTTGGTTATAAAGTTTAATTTTGAGAAAATTTGTTCCATAAATATTTAAAGTCCTAATAAGCAATATCCTATTATGAATATAGTTTGAAAAATTTATACTTAGGACAATATTTTTGTCTTAAAATAATAGATAATCAAATTAAATATTTTTGTCTGAAAAAGAATGGAATAAGCTTGGAGCTTATTTAAAAGAAACTCAAATATTAGGCTCAATACAGAGTACTCTTTATTGGGATCAAAATACGGGTATGCCCAAGAAAGGAGCGTCTTGGAGATCTGAACAATTTACGTATATCGCAAAAATACTGCATGAGAGAAATTCCTCTGAAGAGTTTTCAGATTTAATTAAAGCTGCTCAGGATGAGTTTAGAGGTGGCTTAGAGAAATCATTAAATCAAGAAATTATTCGAAGTAAAAAAAGAAACCTTGAATTATTAATCAAGGAATTTAATAGGCAAAAAAATTTAGATCCTAAACTAGTTGAAGCACTTGCTAAAGCTAAATCAAAAGGTTATGAAAGTTGGCAAGAAGCTAAAAGAAAATCCGATTTCGAGATTTTCTTACCAATTTTTAAAAATTTGATCGAATTACGTATTGAAGAGACAAAACAAATATTAGATAAATACACACCTTGGGAAACTTTAGCTCAGCCTTTTGAGCCGGATTTAACTCTGGAGTGGTTAAATAAAATTTTCCAGCCAATTAAAGAAACTATCCCATCTCTAATAAGTGATCTCAATAAATCAGAAAAGTACCACTGGGATTTAAGTCCTAAATCTCAGCAAAATTTATGTTCTAAATTACTTGATGAGTTTGGGAGAGATGAAGATCTAGTAGTTGTTGCAAAATCTCCCCATCCTTTTTCTATTACTTTAGGTCCAGATGACTATAGGATTACTACTAGAGTTGTAGAAGGGGAACCCTTATCAAGTTTTCTAGCTACTGCGCATGAGTGGGGACATTCGATTTATGAGCAGGGTTTGCCATCTCAGACTCATCAATGGTTTGCATGGCCTCTGGGTCAAGCAACATCAATGGGTGTTCATGAAAGCCAATCTTTATTTTGGGAAAATAGGATAGTTAAATCAAAATCTTTCTCTAAAAGATTTTTCAAACATTTTGTTTCTGAGGGTTGTTCTTTAAAAAACCATTTAGAACTTTGGAAATCTATTAACCATTTGAAAGCAGGTTTAAATAGAGTTGAGGCAGATGAATTAAGCTATGGGTTGCATATTTTAATAAGAACTGAACTTGAAATAGATTTAATTGAAGGAGGTTTAGAAGCGAAAGATGTTCCATCAGAATGGAACAAAAGATATGAGGAACTTTTAGGGATTAGACCATCGAATGATGCTGAGGGTTGTTTGCAAGATGTTCATTGGAGTGAAGGAGCATTTGGATATTTCCCTTCGTACTTATTAGGTCATCTTATAAGTGCACAAATCTCTTCGCAAATGGAAAAGGAAATAGGATTAATTGATAATTTAGTTGAAGATGGAGAATATGAAAAAATAATTTTATGGTTAAAAAATAATATTCACAATTATGGAAGATCTGTTAACTCTATGAAACTAGTGAGAAATGTCACTGGAGAAGAACTAACATCAAAGTACTTTATTAATCATTTGAGATCGAAAATAAAAGATTTCTGCTAAAAATTTACGTTTTAGAATTTGATTGAGTGTGAGGATGTAGGATAAATAAAAATAATTTTTTGATGGCAAACCTTAATCAACCCCCAAGTAGAGTTACACCAAATTTATTGCATATTTTAGATGCTTTTACAGACAATACAAAATCAATCGTTAATACAATTGTTGAGTTAAATTCTAATACTATAAATAAGTATGAATTAATTACTGAAACGGGACATTTGAAACTTGATAGAGTTGGTTATTCATCACTCGCATACCCTTTTGCTTATGGATGTATTCCAAGAACTTGGGATGAGGATGGTGATCCTCTTGATATTGAAATAGTTGGTGTTACAGAACCACTAGTGCCAGGCTCAATCGTAGAGTCAAGGATAATTGGAGTAATGAAATTTGATGATGGAGGAGAAGTTGATGACAAAGTAATTGCTGTCTTATCAGATGATAAGAGAATGGATCATATTCATACTTTTGAGGATCTTGGGAAACATTGGCTTAACGAGACCAAGTATTATTGGGAACATTACAAAGATCTAAAAAAACCAGGGACATGTACTGTTAATGGCTTTTATGGAATTGAAGAAGCTGTAAAAGTAATTCAAGATTGTGAATCTAGATACCAAAAAGAAATTGATCCTAAATTAGTTGATTAACAAAATTACTTCTCTCTAAATTGTTCAAATATTTCCGAAAGAATTTTATCAGCCCCCTGTAGTTTTAGCTTTTCAGCTAATTTCTTACCAACTTCCTCTGGATATTTAATATTTCCTATCGATTCATCTTTAATAAGTCTTTTCCCATCAATAGATGCGACCATTCCTATTAGGGCTATTTCATCATTTTGAATACTACTATTAACTCCTATAGGAACTTGACATCCCCCTTCAAGTTCTCTTAAAAAAGATCTTTCTGCTAAACATCTTTGGCTCGAGACCTTATCTTCTAGTACACTTATAATTTTAAGAACTTCTTTATCATCAGATTTACATTCAATTCCTAAAGCACCTTGGCCAACGGCATGAAGAGAAATCTCATTAGGAATAATTTGGTGAATTCTTGATTCAAATCCTAATCTTTTTAAACCCGCTGCAGCTAGAATAATACAGTCAAATTCTCCTGAATCTAGTTTTTCTATTCTTGTAATAACGTTCCCCCTAATATCTTTGAAGTCAAGATGCGGAAATTTATTTCTTAATTGAGCAAGTCTCCTTAAGGAACTTGTTCCAACGATTGAACCTGGAGGCAAACTTTCTAATTGATAAATTTTATTTTTTTTGTTAACTACTAAAGCATCTGAAGGGTCTTCTCTTTTTGTAACACATCCTAATGTAAGTCCATTAGGTAGATTAGTAGGCAAATCTTTCAAGGAATGCACTGCAATATCTGCATGGCCCACAAGCATTTGAGCTTCTAGTTCTTTTGTGAAAAGTCCTTTATCTCCTATTTTGGCTAAGGCGACATCAAGAATTTTGTCACCTTGAGTTGCCATGGCCTCTATCGATACTTCCAAGTCAGGAATATTTTTTTCTAGTTGCTCTTTAACCCATAATGTTTGAACCATAGCTAATTTACTTCTTCTACTAGCTATCTTTAATTTAAATTTAGTCATTAAATATTGGTTTGATTATTTTAAGATAAAGTCGCATTTATTTTAAACTAATAATTGTTAACTTTTCAAAGCCGAAAAATTATATTTAACTTTTTTATTTAATATATTCCTTTAGAACACCATTTCTGTTTGGATGTCTTAGCTTTCTCAGAGCTTTTGCTTCTATTTGTCTAATTCTCTCTCTTGTAACATCAAAAATTTGTCCTATCTCTTCAAGAGTCTTCATCCTTCCATCATCTATTCCATATCGCAGTCTTAGAACATCCCTTTCTCTTGGGCTTAGAGTCGCCAAAACCCCTTCTAAATCTTCTCTCAATAAAGTCTTAGATACATCTTGTTCTGGATTTTCAATATCAGCCTCTATAAAGTCTCCAAGCCTTGAATCCTCTTCTTTACCTATTGGTGTCTCTAACGAAATTGGAAGCTGAGCACTTTTAGCTATAAATCTTAATTTTTCAATTGTCATTTCCATACTCTCAGCTATTTCTTCTTCGCTAGGCTTTCTCCCAAACTCTTGACTAAGAACTTTTGTTGTTTTTTTTATTCTAGAAATTGTTTCATATAAGTGAACAGGCAATCTAATCGTTCTACTTTGATCTGCTATCGCTCGTGTTATTGCTTGACGAATCCACCAAGTAGCATAAGTAGAAAATTTATAACCTTTTTCATGGTCAAATTTTTCTGCAGCTCTGATTAAACCCAAGCTTCCTTCTTGTATTAAATCTTGAAAAGATAGCCCTCTATTCATATATTTCTTAGCAATAGAGACAACTAATCTTAAATTAGATTGAACCATCTTCTCTTTAGCTCTTCTACCCAAGAGAAGTCTTCTTCTGAATTTAGAGAGGGGCATTTCGATTAATTCAGCCCATTCTCTCACTGAAGGGAAATGTCCTTTCTCAGACTCGTATTGTGTAGCTAACTCTTCAAGTTGGAGTAGATCAGCTATTTTTCTAGCAAGTTCAATTTCTTCATCAGGTCTTAATAATCTAATTCTTCCAATTTCCTGAAGATAAACTCTTATAGAATCTTCTGTGTATATTCCCTTTGGTCCAAGCTTTACGTTACCAATAGCTTTGGCCTCTTCATCAGAACCATTAAATTCATCATTATTTTCAATACTGCCTTCATCATTAAGTGTCTTTTGTTTCGAGTTTTGAATAGGATCTTGATTCTTGATACTTTCTTCTTCTCGATCGTTTTTAAAATTTGAATCAATTTTTTTATTAATTTTTTTCTTGGAACTAGGATTAGAACTTTTTGATTCTGTTGCGGCTGGACACATAATGGACTCCTTTCTACGGTGAATTTAACTAGGCAAAAATTTAATTAAGACGAATTTATACACTTAGTAGTAAAGTCTGCCTTAAAGATTAGAAGAACTAACTCACAAAAATTGTGTTTAGATAAAGTTTTTTTTAAATTGTTGAAAAATTTAAATAGTGTTATAGATTACCTAAAGTAAAAAGTCTTAGGATTTCTCAGACTGGCAGATCAATTTCTGAATTTTAATTCAATGATCAAAGCTTCATGTCTCCCTTAAAAACAGAATACTTAAAATGTGCAAAAGCACTTTGTGTAATGTTCAACAATCCAATACTAAGAAAAAGTTTTGATGCCGGCAAGTAATAATTTATCAAATACCTTTTATAAGTTTGACATCCTGCTTGATATAGGTAGTCATACCAATACTTTTTCTTATTTAGATGGGGATAATCTCGGAGTTGAAATTGGAGATATTGTTTCAGTAAGACTTAAGGGAAGACTCTTGAATGGGCTAACGATTTCTAAAAGTCCTTTTTTAAAGACAGATAAAAATAAAAAATATTTTGATGAAGAATCTAATTTTGAATATTTATCTATACAAAGTATTGTCCAAAAAAAAGTGATTCAAGATTGGTGGAGAGAATGGTTGGAGGAGCTAGCTTTATTTTATCGGGTAACTAGTTTAAAAATGTTTAAAACAGCTTTCCCCCCTGGATGGATTGGTAAACATAAAAAATTATCTCAAAATTTTAAATATCAAATATGGATCGAATCTCAAATAGATTTGGAATTCAATAACGATGACTTAACAAAGAGAGAACTTTCATTAATAAATATTTTGCGTCTTAAAGGGAAATGGCAAAGCGAATTATTAAGGTTTGGTTTTAATTCCACAATTATAAATTCAATGGTGAGTAAAAAACTACTAATAAAGACTAAAAGAAAAAAAATAGTTAGTACCAAATTAAGTTCTTTTAAAAATGATTGTATTAAATTAAAAAGACCAAATCTTACTCAGGAACAAAAAAATATATATGGGAAAATGCAAGAGATGCAACCCGGAGATGTCTGTTTGCTATGGGGAGAAACAGGTTCAGGAAAAACAGAAATTTATATGAGAATGGCTGAAGATCAACTAAATAATAAAAAGAGCTGTTTAATACTTGCTCCAGAAATTGGCTTAATTCCTCAACTTATTGATAGATTCAGTAAAAGATTTCAAAATGAGGTTTTTGAATATCACAGTAATTGTTCTTCGAGGCATAGAACTTTAGTTTGGAAAAAGATAATAGATGAGGATGAACCTCTTATAGTTATTGGGACAAGGTCCGCAGTATTCCTTCCTATACAGAATTTAGGCTTAATAATTATGGATGAAGAACATGACGTTTCATATAAACAAGACAGCCCAATGCCTTGTTACGATGCGAGGGATGTCGCTCTTGAAAGAGTAAAAAGAAATCCAGCAAAGCTAATTTTCGGAAGTGCAACTCCATCCATGAGAACTTGGAAACGAGTTGTTTTTGAAAAAAAGTTAAAGATGCTGAGAATGAAAGAAAGGATATCTCGTACTGAAATACCGGAAATTAAAGTTGTTGATATGCGTTGTGAATTTAAAAAGGGAAATACAAAAATCTTTTGTGGTGAATTATTAGAATTAATTTCTCAGCTTAAAGAGAATCAGGAACAAGCAATAGTTTTGATCCCTAGAAGAGGTTATAACGGGTTTCTTAGTTGTAGAAATTGCGGATTTATAATTAATTGCCCTAATTGTGATGTACCTTTATCTGTTCATGTAGGCTCAAAAGGTAAAAGGTGGCTCAGCTGTCACTGGTGTGATCATAAAGCAAAACTTATCAACTCCTGCCCAGATTGTGAATCAAATGCCTTTAAGCCTTTTGGTATTGGAACACAAAGGGTTATTGAGTTCTTGAATAATGAATTTCCTGAACTGAGGGTACTTCGTTTTGATAGAGACACTACCTCAGGTAAAGATGGTCATAGAAATATTCTTTCAAAGTTTTCTAATGGAAATGCAGATATTCTTGTAGGGACTCAAATGTTAGCAAAAGGCATAGATATACCTAATGTTACTCTCTCAGTGGTGATAGCTGCAGATGGATTACTTCACCGCCCAGATATTTCAGCAGAAGAAAAGTCATTACAATTATTTCTACAATTAGCCGGCAGAGCAGGTAGAGCTAAAAAATCAGGAAAGGTTATTTTTCAAACGTATAAACCAAGTCATCCTGTGCTTTCATATCTCAAAAATAGAAATTATGAGGGATTTTTATCTGAAAGCTCTAAATTAAGAAAAGATGCAAAACTATTTCCTTTTTGTAAGGTATGCCTTTTAAAAGTTTCTGGGGCTAACTTCGAACTTACTGAAATAACTGCGGCTAAGCTAGCGAAATATATGATATCTTTTTGTAAAGATAATAAATGGAAGGTAATTGGTCCTGCTCCAAGTTTAATTGCAAAGGTTGGTAATAAATTTAGATGGCAAATATTAATACATGGCCCAGAAAATTCGGAATTCCCATTGCCTGAGAGGTCAAATCTTTGGCAAAAAATTCCCAAAAATGTGTTTTTATCAATTGATCTGAATCCTGTAGAGTTATAGCTAATTTGATGGAAGTTCTGGAAAGTTCGATCCTATTTGGTATCTATAAAACCTTAAAAAATAGGCAATAAATATTAACAATAAAATAATTAAAAATCCTAATAATAATTTGTTCCAATTCCAAAATGAGAACTCCAGGCTATTTAATTCTCCAGGGATTAATTGCCACTTTATAAAATTCTTAGATACTTCTACATTAGAATTTTCTATGTCTTTCACTCTAACTTTATTTGGGTTAATAATATTGAGAGTTAGTTCTAAATCTTCTACATATAAAAGATTTTGAAGATCAAAATCTATCTTGAAGTTATATTTTTTTAAAAAGAAAAAATTATTTTCAATACTGTCAATTTTTAGATCAGTGGACTCTCCTAAAATTTCACCTGCTATTCTTTGTATTTTAAAAAGAGTTTCTTGAGCAGTTTCCATACTAAGATTTTTATTTTTAAATGAAAAATCCAATTCCCCTTTTGATATTTCTCCATCAGGAAAAATTTCTTTAATTTTTTGTTCGAATCTTATTTGCCAAGGAAATTTTTTAATATATTTGCTTTCAATTTCGAAATTATTATTAATTGAGTCAATCTCACTAATATCGAGAGTATCTTCAACTTTAACGCATCCGCTTAACAGTGGAATTAGTAATAATAATAATAGAGAAATGATAAATATAAATCCTTTCTGAAAAGGCTTTGTTTGACCAGTTGGAATATTTGATGTATCTATAAACTTTTTTTCTTTCTTCTTCTGATTATTAGGTTTTAAAGATGAAAGAGATGTTTTTTTTAAGGGATTACTTTCAATAGTAATATTCCAATTCTCAGGTTTTTTAATTTCAGGAGAATCGATAATTTCCATTAAATACCTTGCATTTTCTCGCACTTTATAATCACTTGATTTTAGAAGTTCTTTGCAAAAATTTTTTGCTTCCTCCTTTTTATTAATACCCGATAGAGCTGTAATTATTAAGGTTCGTAAATTAACTCCTTCTTTACTAGAGGGAGGGTAAGATTCGATTATTGGGTATAAATATTTAATACAGAAATTATATTCACCTTTAATAAGAGCTAACTCTGCCTTTTCAACAACTTGCTTGTATGAATCCATTCTCAAGCATTAATCATTGTACCAATGCCTGAATTTGTGAAAATTTCTAGAAGTAATGAATGTTCAATCCTTCCATCAATTATATGGGCAGCTTTTACTCCTTGAGCCAGGGCTCTAATACAACATTCCGTTTTTGGGAGCATGCCATTAGAAACAATATTGTCTTCAATAAATTTTCTGGCCTCTTTTAGATTGATTTGTTTTGCGAGACTATTTGGATTATCTCTTTCTTTTAGTATCCCTGGGGTATCAGTTAAAAGGATAAGTTTTTCTGCATTTATTGCAGCAGCAACTTCGCCTGCTACTAAATCAGCATTGATGTTATGAGAAATGCCATCTGCTGTAGAACCAATACTCGATATAACAGGAATATATCCTTTTGTAATAAGAGGGTCTAATAACTCAGGGTTGATTTGTGTGACCTCTCCAACTAATCCATGACTCCCATCTCCTAATTCTCTTGACTGAATTAAGTTGCCATCGAGTCCTGAAATCCCTACAGCTAATGAGCCTGTTTTATTGATCCCCCTAACAATCTGTTTATTTACTCTTCCCATAAGCACCATCTCAACTATTTCCATTGTTTTCTCATCTGTAATTCTTAACCCATTTTCAAATTTTGGTGATATTTCTAATTTATTAAGCCAACGATTGATTTCGGGACCACCCCCATGTATAACGACTGGGCATACCCCAACACTTGATAAAAGAGCAATATCTCTGAAGAAAGCTTTTTTTAATTTTTCATCTTCCATAATTGAACCGCCATACTTAACAACAATTTTTCTACCTGAAAAACTTTGAATGTATGGAAGTGCCTCGCTTAATATAGAAACTCTTAGGGAATCATCCATCATGAAAAGAATATTTAATAAAAGAAAATCAAATCGAATTCCTTTTTATTATCGTTGATAATAAATTCTGATTCAAGACCTTTGACGAAAAACCTGTTTAACCTCTCTTGTTTCTCAATCCATTGTTCAAAGGGCACATCATTGATTTCAAAATGCATCTTAAAACCATTCTTTTCTTCTTTTGTAATTTCTTCAATCTCTTTAAGTTGGGGAGGATTATCTTCATTCCATAAATTTAAGGCCTCTAATGAAGATTCAAGATGCGCTTTTATTCCATACCTCCACCTGGTTACATCTCTAACTAATTCGGTTAATTCTTTGGGTCTATTAAATTTATTGGTCTTAAAATCATTTCTATTTACTAATTTTACTGGAGGTATTTCTGAAGTTTTCAAACCAAGTCCAATCAGTAAAATAGGGACTCCATAAAAGAACGTAGGCACGCTTAGATTTACTGAATCAGTAAAATAAGCAGTCATTCCAATAAAAGCCAAAACACCTCCTGCGACTGTTATTATATTTGCAGGAGATAGGTATTTCTTCATTTTGTTTTATTACAAAAGTTATTGAATATTATGCAAGATCATAATTCTACAAATCAAGAAGATTTAATTTTAAGACTTGATCAAGATAGAGCATGGTTGTTAGAAAATCTTGATAAAGGTAAATGGTCAGAGATTAGGAGTGAACTAGCTGATCTTGAAAGAAAAATAAGCAAACTCATTATACGTGTTCAAGAATCAAATTTTGAGACTTGATTTTAAAAAGGTATTTCGTCAACTTCAGGAACTAAAGGAGAAGTGTCCCATTGTGAATTTTCGGGATTCCCTGATTTTTCTTCAGGAGAATTGCTATTGTTGCTATGAGAGATGTTAGTTTCTTTATTCTCTGAGGTTATTTGTACTCCTGGACTTATATTATGAATTCTAGAAGCTGTTAGTTCAGGCTGCTTTTCCTTAGTGCCATCTTTTCTTGTTACTGAGTTCATTCTTAAACGTCCCTCAATAACTATGTTTTGACCTTCTTTTAATTCTTCCACCATTTCTTGCGCAATAGTACCCCAACCTAAAACTTTTAACTCTCTAAGTGGATCTTCATCGCGTAATCCTTTAAAATTTACAGTCATTTCAGCAATGGGTGTTTTATTCTCTTTGGTATATCTCATCTGAGGAGAGCTATTTATTACGGCTTGAATTAAACAATGATTCATTAACTTTCTATTTAATTACAGATATCTTGATGCACAATTCAGAAAATTGCCACGAAAATGTTTGGATCCTTTCAGGAACTTCAGATGGACCAGTCATCGTGAACAAACTATTAAAACTAAATTATGTAGTATTTGTAAGTGTTGTCACGCATAAAGGAAGTAAATCTTACGTTGAAAATTCAAAGTTACACATCATTACAGGAAAATTAAATGATTCAAGTGAAATCATCAACTTTATTGAAAAAAATAAAATTAATTATGTAATAGATGCATCGCATCCATTTGCTTTAATTATTTCTCAAAATCTAAATGAAGCATGTAAAAAAATCAAAAAGCCTCTTTTGGCTTTTGAAAGGAAATCGGAAATAAAGCCTTTTAAAAACTTTATTTACATAAATGATTTAAAAAAAATAAATAAGGAAGCTTTAGTAAATAAAAATATTCTTTTAGCAATAGGATCTAGATTATTAAATGAGACTGCAAGTTATTATTTAAAAAATGGTGCAAATGTATTTACAAGAGTAATTCCAACATATGAAAGTATATCCAAAGCTTTTGCCTCATGTATAAAAAATTCAAACATAGCAATTCTTGAACCTAGTAAAAACAAAGGTAACATTTTAGAAAAAAAACTATGTGATCATTGGAAGATAGATTATATACTTTGTAGAGATTCCGGAAGTTATGCACAAATGAATTGGGAGGAAATTGTTTATAAAAGTGATATGAAGTTATTTTTAGTAAAAAGGCCAAAACTAAAATTTAAAAACCCTCTTATATTTTTTGATTATGATAAATTGATAAATCAATTAACTGGCAAAATCCACAATCTAGGATGAAGAAAGTTTTACTTTTAGTAGCGACTGAATATAATAAAAAAAAAGCTAAAAAAATAGCTAAGTTATTACTCAAAAAAAAACTTGCAGCGTGTGTCTCATTAAAAGAGATCAATTCTATTTATGAGTGGAAAGGAAAAATTGAAGAGGTTAATGAGGTGGAAATTAAAATAAAAAGTAATCCAGAATTGAAAAATGCTTTGGAAGTTTTCTTACAAAAGCGTATATCTTATGATGTACCTCAAATTATTTATAAAAAATTTAATTCTGAAAAAAAATATTTTAATTGGGTAAAAAAATCTTGCTCAGACCAAGTGTGCTAGTAATAACTTTTGAAGATTAATATTAGATCTAGAACCTAGCTGAGTAATTATATGACCAGCGCATATAGAGCCTATTTCTCCGCACTTTTTTAAAGAATAATTATTAATTAGTCCATGTATAAACCCACCAGCATAAAGATCTCCTGCGCCGGTTGTATCAATAATTTTTCCTAATATTTTTGGTTTTATTTCTTCAGACTTGCCTTTATTGATAACTAAAGAACCTTTACTACCTAAAGTAATTATTACTAATTTGCATATTGAAGAAATAGATTCTTGGCATCTTTGTAAATCATTTTCTTGAAATAGACTCAAGACTTCTGATTCATTACAAAAAACTATATCTATATAATTTTCAATTAAATCTATGAAACTTTCTCGATGCCTATCTACACAAAAAGAGTCCGATAATGAAAGTATTATTTTTGTATCTGATTCTTTGGCAAGCTTTGCAGCCTGAAGAAAGGCATTTTTGGCTAAATCACTATCCCATAAGTATCCTTCCAAGTATAAATATTTACTATTTGCTATTAAATTATAATTAACATCTTTAGGCTCAAATTCAATAGATGCCCCCAAATATGTACACATTGTTCTTTGAGCATCTGGAGTGATAAAAATTATTGAATGTGCACTTGAGGGCCCTTTATCTATTGGCAGGGTGTTAAAAATTGTATTACTTCTTTTAATATCATTAGAGAAGAAATTTCCAAAGTTGTCATTCTTTACTCTTCCAATAAATTGAACATTATTATCTAATTCAGCCAAACATACGACAGTATTAGCAGACGAACCTCCTGATATTTTTTTTATTACTGTGCAATTTTTTAATAAAGCTTCAGATTCATTAGAGTTAATAAGATTCATAGATCCCTTTTTAAGGGTATTTATCTCTAAAAAATTATCATCCACATTAACAATAATATCGACTATTGCATTTCCTATTCCAATAAGGTCAATATCTTTTTTAAGATCAGAATGGTTGTTTTTTTCTATCATTAAGATCAAATTTCTTGATTATCTTAGAAGAGCTCTTTTAGGACCATGAATTGGGTCTTCAATTACTATAGTTTGATCTCTGTTTGCTCCTAATGAAACAATCGCGATTGGCACTTCCATTAATTCAGCAAGAAATCTGAGATAATTCATTGCATTTTCAGGCAGGTCAGATAGTTTCCTGCAGTTAGCTGTCGAGCATTGCCATCCTTTTAATTTTTTAAAAATTGGTTTACATTTTTTAAGGTCATCAGAATTTGTGGGGAAATAATCTATTTCTTTCCCATCTAATTCATATGCAATACAGACTTGAATTTCATCTAACTCATCTAGAACATCTAATTTTGTTACTGCCAAACAGTCAAGACCATTTACATAAACAGCATATTTGCCAATAATTCCATCAAACCAACCACATCTTCTTCTTCTTCCAGTTGTTGTCCCAAACTCACTCCCTCTATCACAAAGTTGATCATTAATACTTCCCTGTAATTCTGTTGGGAAAGGCCCCTCCCCAACTCTTGTAGTGTATGCCTTCGCTACTCCTATTACTCTGTCTATTAAAGTTGGTCCAACTCCAGCACCAATACAAGCACCTCCTGATATCGGATTTGATGAGGTCACATAAGGATATGTTCCATGATCTAAGTCAAGTAATGTGCCCTGTGCCCCTTCAAAAAGAATATTTTTTTTATTTTTTGCAGCTGCATGAATTGTTCTTGTACAGTCAACTACATGCTTTGATAGTCTCTTTCCATAATCAAGATATTCTTTAATTATGTCCTCTTTATTAAGAGGAGCAATCCCATATATTTTTTCTAGAAGTCCATTTTTTTCTCTCAGAGGGATCTCAATAACATCTCTTAATCTATCTTCATTAAGCAAATCTCTAATCCTTATCCCATTTCTTTGTGATTTATCAGCATATGTTGGTCCAATCCCTCTCCCTGTTGTTCCAATTTTATTTGAACCTCTATCAGCTTCCATTGCTTCATCTAATAAACGATGGTAGGGCATGGTGACATGTGAGGTTGATGAGATTTTTAATCCTGAAATATCTATTCCATTATCAATCAACATATCTATTTCTTTGAGCAATATCTTTGGGTCTACAACTGTTCCCGATCCAATTAAACAGATTGTTTCTCTATAAAGTATTCCCGATGGAATTAAATGTAATTTTAAAACCTTATCATCGACAACTATAGTATGACCTGCATTTACCCCACCTTGATAACGAACAACAACATCAGCCGAACGACTTAATAAATCGGTTATTTTACCTTTTCCTTCGTCACCCCATTGGGCTCCGATTACAACAACATTAGCCAATTTTAGAAGAGCATTATTTTTGTACGAATATATAATATATTCAAAATTATTGAATAACTTTAAAAAAGTAAATCATTTGTATTAACTTTCTCTGAGAACCATTTTTTCGGCAAGAGTGAATTCTTTTGTTAAACGCTCTTTAAGCTTATCTGGTAGAGGCCTAGTTGCAAAGTTTTTGTAATGACCTGCCATGGCATTTAACGCTGTTTGCATTGTCGTGAATGATTGAGTTTTATTAACCATACCTCTGTTTCTGTATCTAGAAATATAGTCAGTTATTAGAGCGAGTGATTCATCTCTAACATCATCCTTATCAGGAGAATCTTTTGGAGTTTCAACTGCAATTTGTAGGGTTTTAACAACTGATATTGTATCTTTAACGTAATCACCGGTCATAGAAGTCTTTGCTGCATATGATGGGGAATTAAATAATGTAAAAAAAACAGATAAACATAAAGCAAAAGATAATGCTTTAACAAAAAATTTATAAAATAATTCAGTCATTTTTTTAACTAACATAATTTAACTCCGGAAAAATTTTAGCTTTAAGATTTTTTATTGTACATTACTTTTGATTCGGAAATAAATTTCTCTAATAAATTTTTAGATGCAATCTTAATTTTACTTTTTCTTAATCGGGAGAAGAATTCTACTTCTTTGTGAATTGAATCTCGGCCAATAATTATTTGAAAAGGAATTCCAATTAAATCTGCATCTTTAAATTTCACTCCTGCTCTATCATCTCGGTCGTCAAGGAGGACATCGATTTGGTTACTTCTAAACTCTTCATAAATCTCTTCAGTAAGTGCTTTTTGAATCGGATCTTTCAAATTAGTTGGAATAATTAAAATCTCAAACGGAGAAATTTGAATTGGCCAAGAAATACCATTCTCATCATGATTCTGTTCAATTGCTGCTTGGGCTATTCTTGTTACTCCTATTCCATAACAACCCATCCATAAATCTTTCAATTGACCATCCTTATCGGAAAACTTTGCATTTAATTTCTCACTATATTTTTGGCCTAATTGAAAAATATGTCCAATTTCAATTCCTCTTTTTTCTTTTAACTCTTCATTACTTTCAAGGCTGACAATATCTCCTTTTTTTGCATTCCTTATATCTGATATTATGAATTTTTTCTCAATAAATGAAAACGTTCGGAATACTTTGTGAAAATCAACTTTATTACCACCACTTACAAAACTTGAAAGACTACTAACAGAGTAGTCAGCGATTCTTATCCAACTTTTATCCCAACTGGAATTAATTTTTATTGTTTCATCATTTATGTCTGGACCAATAAAACCTAATGGAAAATTAGTTAGATTTTTATTAATAATTGCTTTGTCTTCAACTATTTTCAGGTTTATTAAATTTGAATTATATTTTTTATTGATCAAATTAAAAAGCTTTACTTCATTAATATTTTGATCACCTCTAATACATGTGATGATTGGGACTTCAGATTTATCTTCAAATTTTGCAAGAAATATAACGACTTTAATTATTTGACTCGAATCTAAATTATTATTTTTACAAACATCAACAATAGATTTTTGATTAGGGGTTTCTATCCATTCATCATGGAAATTTATTAAAGGAATCTCTTTGGATGGCAAAGAAACAGCTTTTTCAATATTGGCCGCATATGAACCACTCTCAGTAAATAAAATAGAATCTTCTCCAGCATCTGCTGTTACCATAAATTCCTTAGATGCTGCTCCTCCAATTGCTCCACTATCGGCATCCACTCCGACTGTTTCTAATCCACAATTTTTAAAAATATTTTCATAAGCTTTTTCCATTTTTTCGTAAAAAGAAGATAAATCTTCTTTTGAAGAGTGAAAAGAATAAGCATCCTTCATTATAAATTCCCTACTTCTCATTAATCCAAATCTAGGTCTTATCTCATCTCTAAATTTTGTTTGTATTTGGTAAAAACACAAAGGAAGTTGTTTATATGAATTTATCATTTCTGATGCAATACTTGTTATGACCTCTTCATGTGTAGGTGCCAAGCCAAATTCTTTTCCTTGCCTATCCTTTAAATTAAACATTATACCTTCCCCAGCGGTGTAACCTTCCCATCTATCACTTTTTTTCCATAACTCTGCTGGGTGGAGTTGGGGTAAAAGTAATTTTGAACAATTAATATTATTAAGTTCTTCCTCAATTATTGCAGATATTTTTTCGATAACTCTAAGCATTATTGGCATGTATGCATAAATGCCACTATTAACTCTGCGAATATAACCCCCTTTTAAAAGTAATTGATGAGAAATAATTTCTGCTTCAGAAGGAGTGTCACGAAGCGTCCCCAGAGGAAATGAGGTGGTGACGCGCATAAAAAAAACTTATAAATTTAATTAACTTTATCAATTAAGGTGTAAAAAAAATTAAAGTGTCTTGAGTCCCTGAAGGCAGGTAGTTTAGATTTATTCTTTCTGCTAGTTTCTGCAATAATAAAACTTAAGACTTTTCAGTAAATTCATTAATCTGAATTACATTTTTAATAAAGTTATGCAAAATATAGATTCTAATATTTCTAGTTCAGAAGAATTAGTTGGCATTGATGAAGTTCAGAAATTCCTGAACAGATCAAGAGCTTCAGTTTACAGGTACACAAATACAGATCTGAGAAATTTAAATCCTAGCTTTAACCCAAGAAAATTAAATCCTGAATATAGAACGGATCAGAAAGAGGCATTACGTTTTCACCCTAATGAAATTGCAAGATTTGCTAAGGATATTTTAAGAATTAAAGAGGTCACTGTTGAAGTTTTTAATTCTCCATCTTCAGCTGCTCAAAATACTCTTTTACAAATTCTTGAAGAATTAAAAAGTATTCGCTCTTTACTAGAAAAAGATTAGTTTAAAATTTATTTTTAAACTATATTTTGATTTATGTACTTTTTGATTGTAGGATGTTCTTGTTAAGTTTATTACTCAACTTTTAACAAGTAAATCTCTTGAGATACACAAATTCAAAGCAGTTTGTCAAAAGTAATCTAAGCGAAAAATCTTCTCTTATTACTATTTCAAGTGAAATGGAAAGAGATGATGATGACCCTTTTAGTATAAAGAGTTTATCAATTTCATTTCTTGGAATCTTAATAGCGTTCCTGACAATTTTATTGCCATCTATTAGTATTTTGCTTGGTAGACCTTTATCTCAAAGAAATGAGATTACTTCTTTTCATTTAATTAAAAAAGATGGATCTTAGTTTGATACCTCCATCTCCAAGGAAGGGCGTAGTTAATTTAATTGTTGAAATACCAGCTGGAAGCAGGAATAAATATGAATATTGTTCTCAAGCTGGAATTATGGCACTTGATAGAATTTTGCATTCTTCAGTACGCTACCCATTTGACTATGGCTTTATCCCAAACACCCTCGCTGATGATGGAGCTCCACTAGATGCGATGGTAATCATGGATGAACCCACATTTGCAGGTTGTCTAATAAAAGCAAGACCTATAGGAGTCTTAGATATGCATGATTGTGGGCAATATGATGCGAAACTTTTATGTGTTCCTATATCTAATCCTAGGCAAGAAAATATAATTAGTATTAATCAAATAGCTCCTAATCAATTAGAAGATGTTGCAGAATTTTTTAGAACAAGTAAAGGTTTAGATGGAAGGACGGTTCAAATAGATGGTTGGAGAGATTTTGAAGTAGTTGAAGAACTTTTAAGAAAATGTAAACCAAAAAAAAAGAAATCTTTTAAAGTTTTAAAAAAATCATCAATAGTTAAATAAATTGAAAAGAATAATTTTTTATAGCTACCCAAAATGCTCTACATGTAGAAAAGCATCGAAGTGGCTTGATCAAAATAATATTGATTACCAATTAATAGATATTGTAAGAGATCCACCTTCAAAAAAATTTTTGGAACTGGCTTTAATACAATTTTCATTAGACACAAAAAAGATATTTAACACAAGAGGTAAAAGTTATAAGTCAATAGATATTGATATTCTTGACCTAACAAAAAAAAGAATTATTGAACTATTGTCAAATGATGGAAAATTAATCAAAAGACCATTTTTAATAATTAACGAAAGTAAATTAATACTTGGATTCGATGAATCTGAATATATCGCTAATCTCAAATAGATATTTAATTTTATAATTTTGATAGTTTTATGAATTTCTCTTTTAAAAATATATTTCTTGAGTGGGGACCATTACTTTTCTTAGCTTTTTTTGTTTCTTCTTGTAGATCTTTTTTAGCAGAACCTCGCTACATTCCCTCTGGTTCAATGCTTCCTGAATTACAAATAAATGATAGATTAATTATTGAAAAAATTTCCTTAAAAAATTCATCACCTCAAAGGGGAGATATTATTGTCTTTAAATCCCCTTTCTCTTTTGATGAAAAACTTGTTGCATCAAGATCTAATCCATTACCAAATAAAAGTTATTGTTTTTTTATGGGTTTCCCTCCAATTTCATTGATCCCTGGGTTAAGAGATCAAGCTTGTGATGCGTACATAAAAAGAGTAGTAGCTTTGCCTGGCGAATTAGTTAGTGTCAATATTAAAGGTGAAGTGATAGTTAATAACAAAAAGATTTTTGAGCCATATGTTACTAAGTTCTGTTCCGATACTTTATTTAATAATTGCGGAGAATTTAAAAGTTTGGAGGTGCC
The DNA here is from genome assembly GCA_003210825.1 of Prochlorococcus sp. AG-676-P15-1. Lineage (GTDB taxonomy): Bacteria > Cyanobacteriota > Cyanobacteriia > PCC-6307 > Cyanobiaceae > Prochlorococcus_A. Next base: position 53,694 of record QCUF01000002.1, read on the forward strand.
AAAGGATCATTTTTTGGTTTTAGGTGATAATAGGTCAAATAGTTGGGATGGAAGATATTGGCCTGGAGGTAAATTTCTTCATAAAAAAGAAATAATTGGAAAAGCTTATTTTAGGTTTTGGCCTTTAAATAATTTTGGCCTTTTTAAAAATCAAGCCCTACATGAATGACTTTCCCTTTAATTATATTATTTTTCTTTGGAAAATTTGAAGGAGAATCATAACCTAAATTAATTTGATTATTTAGCCATTTTGTATCAGGGTCATATATTAGCCATCTTTTACTACCTATAGATAATTTCTCTTGCATTATTCCTAATAAATCTGAGGGATTAAAACTTAAATATTTCCAAAGCTTTGGGATTGGCCAATCTCTTTTGTGTACGAATTCTTCCCACAATAACGGCAAAACTAATTCAAAAGAGCTTATCCCTGCGGGTCTATCATTTATAGGAATAAATGTATTTTCATCGTTTAAAGCCTTTGAGTTCACCGCAATCGCTTCAATTAAATCATTTTCTAAAGCTTTTATTAATAATTCTCTATTTTCTTTAGAGCCCAAAGGGGGATCTACTTTCCACCCAAGATCATTTAACTCGAGATTATCGGTATCTGCTAATAAGCTCCACCAACTTATTGTTTTTGGAATTGGAATAGCCTGCTTTTCTATTTCTTTAAGAGAATTTGAATCTGAGATATTTTTAATTAATATATTTTTATCTGGGAAAATATTTTTGATTCCTAAAATATTTTTGACTTCTGAAACTTCATTATTATTCTCAATAATGTAAAATCCCGATTGTAATGATTTTATGTCCTTGTTTATAATGCCTTTATATAATGAATTTTGTTTTGTTAAAGAAAATAATATTGGTGATGAATTTACTGCATCCAAAGAAAGACCTTTAAAAATGATTGATGTATCAAAAAAGTTGCTAGTAGAAAGGCCTATTGAACCTGATTTTAAAAGTTCGTCATGAGGAGATAGATTTTTGCCTTCATCTCCCAAGCTAAAACTTCCCCAAAAATAAATATTTAAATCAAAATCATTATTTTTCTGAAAGGGTATTTTTTCAGGATTATCCCTCCAGTTGTTACTATTCGGAAGTAAAGCAATCGTACCAAAACCTGATTTCTTTGCTCTAAACTTTAAATTTTCTAGGTTATCATCAAGACCTGTTAAGGGATCTTCTAAAAATGAGTGAATATCAACCAGCATTGGAGCTAATATTTTATTAGCAGATTTCGAAATTTTAATATTCTTCTTTAACGCCTCCTCTTTAGCTTTATTACCAAATGCTTCTATTTTGCCATCGATAATTAACAAAGCATCTTTAATCACTGTTTCATTGGAGCTCATCAAAATGTTAATATTTTCAAAAAAAAAGCTTTTCTTCATTTTTAAAGAGCCCCGGAAGCCGTTGAATCCAATATCCCGCCAAGATGTGTCGTAATATTAAGAGCACTAATTACATTATCTTTTTGAGGATCATTAAAGATATCAATAATAGTGATACCTCCATTACCTTGCTTTATCATCCAGATATTTGAAAAATCAATTCCTAACAAGTTACAGATCAGGGTTTTATTGACTGCATCATGGGCTACTAACAAAGTTAAATCTTTATTTTTTTGAGCTAAACATATTTCTTCCCAAGCCTTAATCGATCTTTCAGATACTTCTTTAATACTCTCGCCTTCGGGCATTAAAACCTCTTCAGGTTTTTCATGCCAATTTTTAAGTAATTCTGGCCATTGTTTCTTGATTTCATTTTCTAATTTTCCTTCCCATAATCCATGGCTTATTTCTACTAATTTTTCAATCTTTTTTATTTCTAACTCTGTCTTATTCTGAAGAATAATTTGTGCTGTTTCATATGGTCTATCCATTGCACTTGAAAAAGCTTTATTGAAGTTAATTTCTTCTAAATATTTAGAGGCCTTTTCCGCCTGATCTTTCCCATTATTATTTAAAGGAATATTTATTTGCCCTTGGAATCGACCCTCTTTATTCCAGTTGGTTTCACCATGCCTAACTAAAAATATTCTTGAGTCTCCAATCTGATCAGGAATTCTTTTATTTAGATGTGAGGTTTGATTTAAACATTCAATTTGTGTTTTATATGAATTTCTTTGCTTCACAATATTAAGAATTGAAAAAGAGGCATTATCTAACTTTATTTTTCTAAAACCTTTTTCAGGTCTTCCAATTAATAATAGAATTAAACATCTTAAAATTGCATTATGACCAACTATTAAAATGTTTGCCTCTTCTTTTTGTAAATAGATTTTTAAAATATCTTCAATAAATTCATTTGCCTGCTCATATAATTCTTTAATTGGTTGATACGTTAAATTATTAATACTCTCTAACTTTAAATTTTCAGGATCATTTTTCCAAACAAAATACTCTTCTGGATACTTGTTTTTTATTTCATTAATAGTTAAACCAGACCATGAACCAAGATCTACCTCTAATAAATTTTTATCGTAAATAATATTATTTTCTCCTTTTAAGTTTTTCTGAATTGACTTTGCCGTCTCTGCTGCTCTTACAAGTGGAGATGAATAGATCTGGTCGAAACTAATCCCTGATAATGACTCTCCCGATTTAAGTGCCTGTTCGTAACCCAGTTCGGTTAGATATGAATTATCTGTCCTACCTTGAACTAAGCCTTTTTCATTAAAACTGCTAAGCCCGTGTCTTACTAAAACTAATCTAACGCTCATTATATAATTTTAAAATTATAGTATTTTTATCATCTCATGGCGTGATAAAAATTAGTACATGATTATTAGAAATTTCAATGAAAACTAAATTAAGTTTTATGTTTTATTATTAAATACATGAATAAAAATATTTCTAAGACAAAACTATTTATAGCTTTTATTTCTCTAATCATAACTTTTTTTGTTTGGCAACAAGGGCTTAGAGATAGTCTCAATCGCCCATCAGTTAACTTAGATATTAGTCAAAAAGAAAAAGAAATTGCGGAATTAGCTTTGCCTGCGGTACCAACTAATTTAAGAAACCTTCTTATTAATAATGATCCAATTGAAGAGATTAAGAATTCCCTTTCTGAGATTTCTTTTGAAGAATTAACAGAAAGAAATAAGTTAATTTGGATAATTGCTTCAAAGAATAATGAGATAAATTTAAAAAAAGAATACTCCAATAGCTTTGACAATAAAAATTATAAATTAGTAATAGAAAATTTAAGTAAAAGTAATCTTGATAATTTATATAAGCCTAATGATGATTTACTAGATTTATTTAAAGAGGACAGATTTATATACCACTTGTTGAGCAAAAGATTTTCTTTTGATGAGAGGCAAGTGATAACAAATTCACTTTCAAAAAAAATGTTTTTAAAAATAATAGCTATTAGATTAATACCTCTTTTAACAGTAGTCTTTGGCTCTTTACTAGTTCTTAGAACATTATGGAGTGTGATAGCTTCAAGAAAAATTGAATGGAAAGAATTTAAACCCTTAGATTTAGATTTGTTAGATATGGTTTTATTGATATCAGGGGGATTTGTTGTTTTAGGAGAAGTCATTTCGCCCTTATTTTCAATTACTTTAGTTGAATTAGTAGCCTCTAATCTATCAATCGAATTAACACAATCATTAAAAATATTTTTTGGCTATTTATTTATGGCAATTCCCCCTCTATTGATTATTTATTATCAAATAAAATCTTTTGAAAATAAATTTATTTTACAAAAAGATTATTTTCAATTCAATTTTTTACCGATAAAAGATTCTTCTTTTCAGGGATTTAAGGGTTTTCTAATGATAATTCCTTTTGTTTTACTTGTTTCATTAATTATGAATCTTTTAGTTGATAATCAAAATGGAAGTAATCCATTACTTGAGATCGTTTTAAATAGTAATAATTATGTTTCATTTGTACTTTTATTTTTAACAACTACATTTTTAGCCCCCATATTTGAGGAGGTTATTTTCAGAGGCGTTTTACTCCCAGTTTTATCTAGAGAATTTGGAATAATTTTAGGTATTACAATCTCTGCTTTTATTTTTGCCTTGGCACATTTGAGTATCAGTGAAATGATCCCATTGTTTACCTTGGGTATAGGTCTGGGAACTACAAGACTTATATCAGGAAGATTAGCCTCTTCCGTGATTATGCATTCTTTATGGAATGGAATGACCTTTTTGAATTTGTTTCTTTTGAGAACATAAAGATTTAGCCATATCACTTGCGCATTAATTTAAAAAATGTTTATTTGATTTATAACACTTTTTATATTTCTAAAAATACTAAGAGATGAATATAAATAAGAATGAAAATTCTTTAATAAATGAGTACGACACTAACAAAATAACTTCAAAAAAAATAAAATTATTTAATTTAAAATTTATTCACAGAATATTTGATAGCTTAAATATTTCCTTGTTAATTTTGATCATTACCTTATCTTTTATTTCTTTTAATAGTCAAAGAAAATGGACAACTATATATAAAAATTTAGCCAAAACAAGAGTAAATAATAATAATCTTATAGATTATATTTCTAAGATTGAAGAGTTTTATATTGATGAAATTGAGTCCCTTAATAGTTTAAAAAAAACAACTCCAAAAGATTTAATTTACCTTGATAAGCAAATTACTAATAAGAAAAGAAATAATTTAAATAAAAAAATAAAGCATATTAAAAATGGATTAAAAGATAGTAAATTTAAAATAGGTTATTAATGAAAAAACGGAAGAAAATTGTACATCTAATACCTCTAGAAGCTCTAAGGTTTAAGGTGACTTATATATTTTGTTTATTAATAATTTTCGGGTTATTTGGTAGGTTAGTAAATTTACAAGTTTTTAGTGCCTCTGACTTACAAAAGAAAGCGAGATTAATACAACTCACGAAGATTAGTTCTTTAATTAAGAGGAGATCAATTGTAGATAGAAATAATAGATTGATTGCTTATGATAAACCTCTTTACAAATTATGGGCTCATCCTAAATACTTTAACTTTCCTGGGGATTCAATTAATAGATTAAGAACTGTTGGTGAAGTGGTTAATAAATTGACGCCAATTTTAAATGTAAAAGATGAATTTCTTTTATCAAAATTTGAAAATAAAATGATAGGGATTGAATTGCTGGATGAAATAACAGAGAATCAAGCAAAAAAGATTAAAAACCTTCATATAAGCGGTCTGGATCTAGTTAAATATTCCCAAAGATATTATCCTCAACGTAATTTATATTCAAATCTTATTGGTTTTGTTAATCATGAGAATAAAGGTTCAGCTGGTTTAGAACTGCATTTGGATAAGCAAATAAAAGTACTTAACAAAAGTAATTTGATAAAGAAAGGGGGAGATGGGACTCCTCTTCCAGATAATTCGGGCCCAACAGATTTTATTAATGACTACAAAAGTTTAGGTCTAACAATAGATTCAAGATTACAGAAAGCAACTTTTAAAGCTTTAAGTAAACAGGTAATTAAGTGGAATGCAAAGAAAGGCTTTGCGATTGTAATGAATGTAAATAACGGAGAGATCTTATCTTTAGCATCAATCCCATCTTATGATCCAAATAAATATTGGGATTATGATTCTGATGTCTTTAGAGGCTGGTATTCGCAAGATTTATTCGAACCTGGTTCAACTTTTAAACCAATAAATCTAGCATTAGCATTGGAAGAAAAAATAATCCAAAAAGATGGTTTAGTTGAAGATAGTGGGAAGGTAAATGTCGGAGGATGGAGTCTTTCAAATTGGGATAAAAAAGGAAATGGCTATATTGATTATCCGAAAGTCTTACAAGTTTCAAGTAATGTAGGGATGGTAAAAATAATGCAAAATTTACCACCTAAAACTTATTGGAATTGGCTGAATAAATTAGGGATTAATAAAAGTCTTGAGACGGATTTATTTGAATCTACAGCTGGTCATTTAAAGTCAAAAGAAATTTTTATCAATCAGTCAATTGAGCCAGCAGTAGCATCTTTTGGAAAGGGATTTTCTATTTCCCCTTTGAAATTAGCTCAACTTCACGCTGTTTTAGCTAATGGAGGGAGTGACGTAACTCCTCATGTTACTTTAAACTTTAAAGCTCACCTTAAAAATAATTATCCAAAAGAAATCTTTTCTAATGAGGTATCAAGAACCGTTCTTGAGTGGATGGAAAGTGTTGTTGATAATGGCAGTGGAAATGGAGCAAAAATTGATGGTTATAGAATTGGAGGTAAAACTGGAACTTCTCATAAGGCAGTTAAAGGAGTTTATACTAAAAAAAAGGTCTGTAGTTTTGTAGCTACTTTTCCTGTTAATAAACCAAAGTATATTGTCCTTGTGGTTATTGACGAACCTTCTAAAGCATATGCTTATGGTTCAACAGTTGCGGTTCCAATTGCAAAAGAAATTATAGAAAGCCTAATTGTTATTGAAAAAATACCGCCCCAAATTAAAGAAAATAGAAAAATTGTTAAAAAACCCTGAAATTATTACTGCTTTTTAATTAATTAGTTCGTTATTTAATGATTTCATTTGAAATTGAAGCTATCGTATAAAAATATATGGTTATCTAAAAATGAAATCAATTTTAGAACAGTTATCTTCTATTACTGTTGTCGTTGCTGATACTGGAGATTTAGATGCGATTAAAAAGTTTCAACCAAGAGATGCCACTACTAATCCATCACTAATATTGGCTGCGGCTAAGAATCCTGATTACATAAAATTAATAGATCAAGCTTTAGAAAGCTCAAGAAAATCTCTTCCTGATGACTTTTCTGAAAGTGAATTAATTAAAGAGAGTATTGATCAAGTCTCTGTATTTTTTGGCAAGGAGATTCTTAACCTTATTTCTGGAAGAGTATCTACAGAAGTTGATGCACGACTAAGTTTTGATACTGAAGCAACTGTTAGAAAAGCGAGAAAGTTAATAAATCACTATAAAAGTTTTGGAATAGATAAAGAAAGAATTTTGATTAAGATAGCTTCAACTTGGGAAGGAATTAAGGCAGCTGAAATTTTAGAAAAAGAAGGTATTAAATGTAATTTGACTTTACTTTTTAACTTCTGCCAAGCCGTAGCATGTGCGAATGCAAAAATCACCTTAATCTCCCCTTTTGTTGGACGAATCTTGGATTGGCATAAGGCAAAAACTGGCAAAGAAAATTTTCCAGGGTATGAAGATCCAGGTGTTATATCAGTAACCAAAATCTACAATTATTTTAAAGAAAAAGGATTTAAAACTGAAGTAATGGGTGCAAGCTTTAGAAATGTAGAGGAAATTAAAGAATTAGCAGGTTGTGACCTCCTAACAATTGCGCCAAAGTTTTTAGATGAACTAAATAAAGAAGAAGGAGAGTTAATTAAAAAATTAGATGAAGATACTCAATCCAATAGTTCTATTGACTATAAATTTGATGAAAAAGACTTCAGATTAAGTATGTTAGAGGATCAAATGGCAAGTGAGAAACTTAGTGAAGGCATAACAGGCTTTAGCAAAGCAATTGAAGAATTAGAAGAGTTATTATTAAAAAGACTCTCAGAAATTAATAATCAAAAATTAATTCCGACAACTTAAATTTAATTTTTTATAAATAAATAAAATTAATCTTTGCTTTTGGTTAGAAGTCTCTTGATAACTCTTATCGCGATGTCTTCATAATTCATTTGACCAGATAATATTTGAGCAATTCGTTGAGGGGCTGTTTTCCTTTTGATACCTAATTGATAGCCGGTTCTTGGGAATCTATAAAAGATTTGAGCAATTCTCTTTCCCCATGCCATGGATTTTCCCCATTCATTATTAATGTTTGTTGAATAATTATTTAAATCATTATTATTTCTGGACAAACAATCGTCAATACTTTCTGCAGCAAAATAACTACTAATTAGAGAAGGTCTAATACCTTCGGCCAAAAACGGATCGCAAAGTGAGGCTGCATCCCCCACCGCAATTACTCTATCTCCATTGAGCTTGTTTAGACCATTCCAAATTCTTAGTTTTTTATGAACCACGTTAAAAGATAAATCTTCAAATCCGAAACTTTTTATTACTTTGTTATTGAGGTCTTTATTTTCTAGAAGTTTATTGTTTATAAAAGTGCCTAAGCCAATATTGACACTGTCTTTTAAAGGGAATGCCCAAGCAAATCCATATTTAACAAATCCAAACTCAAATCTAACTGAATCTTTAGGAATATTCCCTAATCCTTTTAACCTCAAGGCGATAGTGTTGGCAAATTTTGGCTTTCTTGGACCTAAGTTGAAATATCCAGCCCATTTAGATTGTGAACCGTCGGCGATAACAAGAAATTTAGATTTATATGTAACTTTATTGCTGCATTTTATTATCCAATTCTTATTTTGCCGTGTTATTTTTTCGACCTGTACTGGTCTTAATATCTCACCGCCATATTTTATAGCTTCATCAAGTAATAATTTATCTAATTTTTCTCTTCTAATTATCCAAAAAGGTGATTCACCACTAAGGTCGGCAACAACATTATCAGATGACTCCCATCTGAATTCAACATTCCTGATTTTAGATTCTATTGATTCATCTATATCTAATGGGAGATATTTTTTCATAGAGGATGCCATCCCACCTGCACAGGGCTTTATATTTCCTGATGCCTCCTTCTCTATAATTAAAACTGAATAGCCTTTTTTTGATAAGTTAAGTGCTGTAGAAGATCCTGAGAGACCTCCTCCAATAATTATAGTGTCGAATTCCTTCAAACTTTAAGAATCTCTTTCTCCTTTTCACATAATTTAGTTTCTATTAAAGAAATATATTTGTCAGTAAATTTTTGTATCTCTAATTGATTATCTCTTGATACATCTTTTGATATTAAACCTTCTTTCTCATCTTTTTTCTCTTTGTCAACAGCATCCCTTCTAATATTTCTTAGCGCTACTTTACCTTCCTCTGCATATTTAGAAGCTAACTTACAAAACTCTTTTCTTCTTTCTTCAGTTAATGGTGGGACATTTATTCTTATTACCTTCCCATCATTGTTGGGGGTGATACCTAAATCACTAACTGAGATTGCTTTTTCAATAGTTTGTAGGGAAGAAATATCAAATGGTTGTATTGAAATTGTTTGTGAATCGATAGTTGCTATTGAGGCAAGTGATTTGATGGGGGTTTCCGCTCCATAATATTCAACACTTATTCTGTCTAATAATGATGCGTTAGCCCTCCCCGTCCTAATGGTATTAAAGTTTCTTTGGGTGGCTTCAACACTTTTGTTCATACTAGATTGAATTTCTTGTTCTTTCATAATTAGAAATAATTAACTTAAATAAGTTTTAACTTATTAAAGAGCCTATAGACTCTCCGGCAACAGCTCTGGAGATATTACCTTTTTTAAAAATATCAAAAACCATAATTGGAATATTATTATCTTTGCATAGGGCAATAGCAGTACTGTCCATCACAGCGATTTCATCACTAAGAACTTGTTGATAAGTTAGAGAAGAATACTTTTTTGCTTCTTTAAATTTATTAGGATCACAATCATAAACCCCGTCAACTTTTGTCGCCTTCATAACAACTTCAGCATTTATTTCGGCGGCCCTCAAAGCGGCAGTAGTATCTGTAGTGAAAAATGGATTTCCACAACCACCACCAAAAACTACAACTCTTCCCTTCTCTAAATGTCTCATTGCTCTTCTCCTGATATAAGGTTCAGCAATTTCTTGCATCTCTATAGCTGTTTGTACTCTAGTTTCAACCCCAACCCTCTCTAATCCATCTTGAAGGGAAATAGCATTCATCACTGTTGCTAACATTCCGACATAATCAGCTGTAGCTCTGTCCATGCCATCAGCAGAACCTTTTAATCCTCTAAATATGTTCCCCCCCCCAACAACTATTGCAAGTTGAACTTTATTTGAGATTACCCTCTCAACATCTTCAGCTATTGATTGAACTATCGCAGGGTCTATACCGTATGGTTTATCTCCCATTAGTGCTTCACCACTAAGCTTTAAAAGTACTCTATTGTAAGTCATTCAATAATCATGCTTTTATGACTTTAGCAAGTAAATATACAGAATTTCTTTTTTAGGCTAATAATACTTCCGTCTTTAAACAATTCTCAATCGAAAACCAGAAAAACAAATAAGATTTCTCTATAATTTAAAATTCCACACATGCTTGAGCTTTTATTCCTTGTTCTTTAAAAGGATGCTTAATTAAATTCATCTCTGTTACCAGATCAGCTTGATTAATGATTGATTCGGAAGCTCCTCTTCCAGTTAAAACTATGTGATTTTTTCTATTATTCAGACTTTTTATAAAATTAATTATTTCTTCTGAAGAAAGATATCCAAGTTTAGTTGCGATATTTATTTCATCAAGGATTATAAGTTTATATGAATCATCTGTGATGAATCTCTTAGCAATTTGCCAAGCTTCTTTAACTAATTCTTCATCCCTTACTCTATCTTGTGTTTCCCAAGTAAATCCCTCTCCTAATGCATGCCATGAGATATTTGATGATAAATTTTTAAGAGCTTTTTCTTCACCAGTTGTCCAACCACCTTTAATAAATTGAATAATTGCCACTTTATGACCATGCCCAATAGTTCTCAACGCCATTCCTAAAGAGGCAGTTGTTTTCCCTTTCCCATTTCCAGTAAAAACAATTAATAAACCTTTTTTTGTCTTCCTTATTTGTAATCTCTTTGATTGAACTTCTTTTCTTTTTTGCATTCTTTTTTTATAAAGACTCTCATCTTTCTCAGGAGATAAATTGCCTCCTATACCAAGTTCTTTAGCCTGAATATCAAGACTAGTTAAATTCCTTGTAGAGGGTTGTGTCTCATCAGCCATAAAATAACTTTTTACTAAGATTATAGTGATTTAAAAACTTCACGTTTTTTATATTTTGAAAGTGCATTATTAACAGCTTGTTGTTGATCTCGTTTTGTTATCCAATGATGGTACGTTTGAGTATGTAGGCTGACGGAATGTCCCATCATTCTTGCTGCAACGGTATCAGGTAGATCATAGAAAATCGTCCTAACTGCCCACGCGTGTCTTAGATCATAAGGTTTGATTTTAAGTGAATAACGTTTAAATTGATCAGTTATTTTTTTTCCAATATTTTGCAAAGTTGTAAATCTAAGATCTCTATTAATTTTTGGAAGTAATTCTGGATCTTTGCCTAATTTACAAAGTTCAAATTTATCTATCCATTTAGGATGAAAAGGCCAAACCTGATGTTCGCCTGTTTTAGTAGTAGGCAAAACTCTAATGATTTTGTCTCCAGAATTAGTTAAGGAGCTTAAGTCACAAAAAAATACTTCATGATTTCTTAAACCATATGTAGCCATAAGCCCGAAAACATATTTCCACGATTTGTTTGGTATCTTGTCCCATACATTTTCAATTACCTCGTCAGTAGGAAGATCCCTAAAGCTTGCTTTATTTAGTCCATATCCTTTAGCCAATAATTTCCAATCTTCGGGAAGTTTATGTTCTAAAAATTTTGCTAAAACGCTCAGAGAAGTCGCGCATTGTTTTCTGCTCCTGCTCCCTTCTTTATAAGTTTTTAATGTAGTTATAAAAATATTATCTAAATTTTTATTATTAGCATCATTTTGAATGGATTTCAATCTCTTAAGGTAGGGCTTATAAGAGCTTCTCCAAGTTGTTTTTCTAGAACTTGTTAAATATTCGTTTTTATTCTCGCTAAAAAAATAATTCTCAAAATCATTAATTCTAGTTAAAAATTTAAATTCTTCTTTTATTTCCCTCTTATCAGAAATCTTTACCCAATTGATCCAATCAAATTGATTTAACTCTAATTGCAAAGTTATCAATTGTAATTTTTTCTTAGCTTCTTTTAAGCCATTAAAATCCGCTTTGAGCCCAAGAGATATTCTTTGAATAGTAAAGTTATTTTTATTATTTTTTGATGGCAGCGAACCTCTAATATTTAATTTGTCCCCTCTTTTTTCAATTCTAAGTTTGCTTCCTTCACTAGCAAATTTATCATTGATATTATTAATTTCCTGAATTACGTTCATTAACTTATATAATTATTTTTATAATGACGTTTCTAATGTTTATTTTCAATCTCCATAAAATTTAAATGGAAAAAGTAGGCGTCTTATTAATGAATCTTGGGGGCCCTGAAAGGATTACAGATGTGGGTCCATTTTTATATAATTTATTTTCTGATCCTGAAATAATCAGGCTTCCCGTCCCGGCATTTCAGAAACCTTTAGCCTGGTTAATAAGTACACTTAGAAGTACAACTTCACAACAGGCTTACCTTTCAATAGGTGGGGGATCGCCTATTAGAAGGATTACGGAACAACAAGCTAGGGAATTACAAAGCAAATTAAGAGATAAAGGTTTAAACGTCACAACTTATATAGCTATGAGATACTGGCATCCTTTCACAGAATCAGCCATCGCCGATATGAAAGCAGATGGGGTAGATCAGATTGTCGTATTACCTCTTTACCCACACTTTTCCATAAGTACAAGTGGTTCTAGCTTTAGAGAATTAAAAAAATTAAGAGACTCTGATTCTGAATTTAAAAAAATACCAATGAGATGTGTAAGAAGTTGGTTTAGTCAATCAGGTTACTTAAAATCCATGGTTGAGCTCATTTCGGAACAAATTGCCCTTTGTGAATCGCCAGATAGAGCACATATTTTTTTTACAGCTCATGGAGTTCCGAAAAGTTATGTGGAGGAAGCAGGAGACCCATATAAAGAACAAATAGAAGATTGTTCACTACTAATTATCGATGAACTTGAAAAATTTTTAGGTCATACCAATTCTTACACTCTGTCTTATCAAAGTAGGGTAGGTCCTGTTGAATGGTTAAAACCTTACACAGAGGAAGTCTTAACAGACCTTGGTAAAGCTAAGGTAAATGATTTGATTGTAGTCCCAATAAGTTTCGTAGGAGAACATATTGAAACCTTACAGGAAATTGATATTGAATATAAAGAAATTGCTGAGAAAGCAGGCATTGTAAATTTCAGGAGGGTAAAAGCCTTAAATACACACCCTACCTTTATTGAGGGTCTAAGTGATCTAGTTGTTTCTTGCCTAGAAGGACCGATTATTAATATAGAGAAAGCTTCTGAATTGCCAGAGAAAGTTAAACTATACCCTCAGGAAAAATGGCAATGGGGTTGGAATAATAGTTCAGAAGTTTGGAACGGCAGGGTTGCTATGATCGTCTTTCTAATACTTTTTATTGAACTTATCTCAGGTTCTGGGCCTCTTCATAAATTAGGTATTTTATAATTTTATATTTTATTAAAAAATATCTAAAACTACGTCAAGAGTAATTAAATATCTGAGTAATTTTTGACATTACATTTCCAAAATGGGCAATATTTTTTAATTAAGTTTATTATTTAAATAGATTTATTTTCTTTAGTGACGCTTACTTCGACATCTTTATCAAAAGATGATTCAGAAAAAAAATACCCTATATGGATTACAGGTGCTGAAGCACTAATGGATTCGCTTAAAATCCATGGTGTAAAAGTCATATTTGGATATCCAGGCGGCGCCATACTCCCTATTTATGATGCGGTACATAAAGCAGAAAATGATGGATGGTTAAAACATTATATGGTAAGACATGAGCAGGGAGGATCTCATGCTGCAGATGGATATGCCAGGTCAACAGGTGAAGTAGGCGTTTGTTTTGGGACCTCAGGTCCAGGGGCTACGAATTTAGTAACAGGTATTGCAACAGCTCAAATGGATTCAGTTCCATTGGTAGTAGTTACTGGGCAAGTTCCAAGACCTGCCATAGGAACAGATGCTTTTCAAGAAACTGATATTTTTGGAATTACACTCCCTATCGTTAAACATTCATGGGTAGTAAGAGATCCGTCTGATATAGCTAAAGTAGTTTCAGAGGCGTTTTTTATTGCTTCTTCTGGGAGACCTGGCCCAGTTTTAATTGATATACCAAAAGATGTGGGTCAAGAATTCTTTAATTATGAAAGAATTCCACCTGGTGAGATTATTCCTAAGGGTTTTAAAAGGAATGGAGAAATAAACGAATCTGATATTATTAAGGCTATTGAATTGATTCTAGAATCTTCAAGACCCCTGTTATATGTTGGTGGTGGTGCAATATCTTCAGGTGCTCATGAAGAGTTAGAAACCTTAGCTAAAAATTATCAAATTCCAGTGACTACTACTCTAATGGGTAAAGGGGTATTTGATGAAAGGGATGATTTATCAGTAGGAATGCTGGGAATGCACGGAACTGCATATGCAAACTTTGCAGTCACGGAATGCGATCTTTTGATTGCTGTAGGTGCGAGATTTGATGATAGGGTTACAGGGAAATTAGATACATTTGCTCCATCTGCAAAGGTTATTCATATTGATATCGATCCTGCAGAAGTTAATAAAAATAGACGTGTTGATGTTGCTATTGTTTCGGATGTGGCCAAAGCGCTTTCAAAAATCAATGAAAAATCTTTTATTAATAAAACCTCCAGCAATACAAAGAATTGGCTAGAAAAAATTAGTTTTTGGAAAAATAAACATCCTTTATTTGTTCCTCCAGAAAAAGGTGAAATTTATCCGCAAGAAGTTCTTTTAAAAGTAAGGGATTTTTCTCCTGAAGCCTTCATCACAACTGATGTAGGTCAACATCAAATGTGGGCTGCTCAATATCTAAGAAATGCTCCGAGAAGATGGATAAGTAGTGCTGGATTGGGAACGATGGGTTTTGGATTACCCGCAGCTATGGGAGTAAAGGCAGCCCTGCCTAATGAGG
>QCUF01000003.1 GCA_003210825.1 Prochlorococcus sp. AG-676-P15-1
TTGATTATCTTCTTTATATTTCAGATATTAGCCAAATACTTCAGCTATTTATAGGATTTAAATAGTATTAATTAAATTGTGAAAGAAACTATTGAATTCCTTATTGACACTATTGAAGCTAGGCAAGTGCTTGATTCAAGAGGAAACCCCACTGTAGAGGCTGAAGTATTTTTGGAGTGTGGTGCTATTGGCAGAGCAATAGTTCCTAGCGGAGCTAGTACTGGTGCCCATGAAGCACATGAATTAAGAGATGGTGGGACAAAATATATGGGAAAAGGAGTCTTAAATGCGGTTAACAAAATTCATGAGACAATTTCTCCTGCTTTATGTGGATTATCAGCTTTAGATCAAACAAGTATTGATAACTTAATGATTGAAATTGATGGAACTCCTAATAAATCTAGTTTGGGTGCTAACTCAATTCTTGCAGTGAGTCTAGCCAACGCTAGAGCTGCATCAAATGCTTTGGATATGCCGTTATATAGATATCTTGGCGATCCATTATCTAATCTTCTCCCTGTACCACTAATGAATGTAATTAATGGTGGAGCTCATGCACCTAATGGTCTTGATTGCCAAGAATTTATGCTTGTTCCTCATGGAGTAAAAACTTTTAGTGAGTCATTAAGAATGGGAACTGAAATATTTCATTCACTCAAATCTTTACTTGCTAAAAGAGGTTTATCTACAGCTGTTGGAGACGAAGGTGGTTTTGCTCCAGAATTATCATCTTGTGAAGCAGCAGGAGATTTGCTTTTAGAGGCTATTCAGAAAGCAGGATTTATTCCAGGTGAACAGGTATCTTTAGCATTAGACGTTGCTAGCACTGAATTTTATAAAGATGGATTTTATAAATATGAAGGTAAAAGTTTAACTAGCTCTCAAATGATTTCTTATCTTTCAAATTTAGTTACAAATTATCCAATAGTTTCTATAGAGGATGGACTAGCAGAAGATGATTGGGTAGGTTGGTCAGCCTTAAATAAAGAGATTGGAAATAAAGTGCAATTAGTAGGTGATGATTTATTCGTTACTAATACTGAAAGGTTAAGAAAAGGAATATTAGAGCAATCTGCAAATTCAATATTAATAAAGGTAAATCAAATTGGAACATTAACTGAAACTTTGGAAGCTATGGATCTAGCTAAAAGTGCAGGTTTTACAAGTGTTATTAGTCATAGAAGCGGCGAGACAGAAGATACAACAATTGCCGATTTATCTGTTGCAACCAGAGCTGGGCAAATTAAAACTGGCTCTTTGAGCAGAAGTGAAAGAATTGCCAAATACAATAGACTTTTAAGGATTGAGGAAGAGTTGGGGGATCAAGCTAGATTTGCGGGTGATTTAGGATTAGGTCCAAAAAATATATAGTTTTTATTGCTTAAGCTTTTCTATTCTTGAACCTTTTCTCATGCTTAATTGACATTTAATCCAATCAATACTTATTGGTGCTGCAAAAATTAAAGGTAATATCGCAAAATTATTTTGGTTATTAGTTACTAGTAATGCTGATGCTATGGTTAAGCTTCCTATAAGAATAGAATGTCCTAATGATTTTTGAGCAGTAAACATTTTCTTAAATTGCCTGTCAGACTCGCCCATCCTTATTTGAAGTTGTAAATCACCCTGTTCTAATCTCTCTAAACTCTCATCAATTCTTTTCGGGATACCTACAGCCTTTGAACCTAGCTCCCCTACTTGCCTACCAAATTGGTTAATTAAATCATTAGGTGTTTGATTGTTAGAAGTCATTAGATCAATTAGATAAGGCTTAGTAATTGAAACAAGGTTAAACCCTGGGTCTAACATCCTACCAACGCCTTCAAAAGTTGATAGTGCTCTCATTACAAATATTAAATCAACAGGTAGCTGAAAAGGAGTTTCATAAACAAGTTCGTATAAGTCACCAGATAGTTTTTCAATGATATTTGGGCTGAATGGTGGAGTTAAAGCTTCTTTAAGCATTAATCTAACTAATCTTCTAACTGGACCTACATCTATATCTTTAGAAATCAAGCCTGCTTGTTGTAGCTGAGCTACTAGTGACGAGGCATCTCTCAATGCTGCAGATTGAACCATAGATCCTAAGCTTGCTTGCAGATTATTTGAAATATTGCCCATCATCCCAAAATCATAAAAGATTAATTTGCCTGAATTTGAAACGGCTAAATTCCCTGGATGAGGATCAGCATGAAAAAAACCATAATTTACGAGCTGTTTTAAATAGCTAACTGCGCCTATTTCTGCAATCTTTGATAAGTCAATATTCTTAGATTTTAATTTTTCAACATCACTTATTTTTGTACCTTCCAAATAACTTAAGCAAAGAACCTTTTCAGTGCTCAAGTTCCAAATCACCTCAGGAACTTCTACATTTTCATCATCAAGAAATTGCTGCCTAAATCTTGCGGCATATTGAGCTTCACATTTAAAATCTAGTTCTTTCATAAGAACTTTTCTACACTCTTTTGCTATTGCAACCCAATTTCTTCCTCGACTCCAGTTCTTATTCTTTTGGATTATGAAAGCAATTTGTTTCATTATGTTCAAATCGATAGTGAATAAATTCTTCAGATTAGGTCTTTGAACTTTAAATACAACTTCTTTACCATTTTTTAAACTTGCTTTATGAACCTGAGCTAATGAAGCTGATCCAATTGGAGTAGAAGTAATTTGATTGATTTCTGAGAACTTATGTCCTAATTCTTTTTGGATAATTTCTTCAACTTTCGTATATGAGAACTGAGGAACTTGATCTTGTAACTTTGATAATTCTTTTATCCAAGTATTCGGAATTAAATCAGGCCTCGCAGATAATAGCTGACCAATTTTGATAAAAGCAGAACCAAGTTCAATTAATTGATTTGTAAACCACTTAGCTCTTTTTATTTGAACTTTATTTTTTTTATCTCTATTAGTTCGAAAAATTTTAAATATTAAATTGTCTAGCCATAAATTAACCAAAAGTAAAATAAGTATTCTCCAAATAAGCAATCCTCTTTTGATTTTCTTTATTCGATTTTTTAATTTATGATTACTCATTAAATTGTATTATTCATTTTTCTATTAAGTTGATCAATTTTTACTTTAATATCTTCTATTTCTTTTTGAACATCACTTAAGTATGGATCTTGATTAGATTCTGAAGTATCAGCATTTCTACTCTTACTTACTTCATTTTCCATTCTTGCAGCTTCTTCAATAATTGCCTCTTTTAGCGTGTCAAATTCTTTTTTAAATTTTTCTGGGACATCTTGAGCAATATTTGAAGCTTCTTCAATTTTTTCTACGACTATTTTGTTTAATTTTTCAGTTACCTTTTTAATAGCTGCTTTTAAAAGATAATCAGAATTCGTCATAAACAATATTTAAAGGCTTTAAGCAATTCACAACATTCATTTTTCTAATCATAGATCAATTGAGAACAAATCTGTTAATTGATTTCCTTTTTTATTAATCTATTCTTATTTTTCCTATGTAAGTTTGTATCTATATTATGCTTTTTTCTTTTTTATCTCTTAACTTATATTTATGTAAAAAGGTTAGAAATTTTAATAGTATATTTTTCTACCCTAAAACTCATCTAATTATTGATTAAAAGGAGTTTTATTAAATTGGAAATTATTGAGACAGATGTTGCTATTATTGGAGGTGGTCCAGCTGGATGTACCTGTGCATTATATACATCTCGTTCTAACTTAAAGACTGTCATAATAGATAAAAATCCATCTGTTGGAGCTTTAGCAATAACTCACCAAATTGCAAATTATCCAGGAGTTCCTGTAGATATTAGTGGCGAAAAATTGCTTACATTAATGAGAGAACAAGCTGTTCAATATGGAACCGACTATAGAAGAGCTCAAGTTTTTGGTATTGATGTAGCAGAAGATTGGAAGACTGTTTATACGCCGGAAGGAACTTTTAAAGCTAAAGCACTCGTACTTGCAAGTGGGGCTATGGGTAGACCTGCTTCTTTTAAAGGAGAAGCAGATTTCTTAGGAAAGGGTGTAAGTTATTGTGCTACATGTGATGGTGCTTTTTATAAAAATAGAGAAGTTGCAGTTGTTGGTGCTAATAAAGAAGCAATTGAGGAAGCTACTGTTCTTACTAAATTTGCTTCAACGGTACATTGGATTACATCCAGTGATCCAAAATCAGATAATGAGGAAGCTATGGAATTAATGGATAGCTCTAATATTAAACATTGGAGTAGAACGAGATTATTAGAAATAAAAGGAAATGATATGGGAGTTAATGGTGTTGTTGTTAAGAATAAACAAGAAGAAGGTCCTATTAATCTTGATTTAGATGGAGTCTTTGTATACATGAGTGGTTCGAAGCCAATCACTGATTTTTTAGGAGATCAAATTGCTTTAAAGGAAGATGGGGGAGTCATTGTTGATGATTTTATGTCTACCAATTCTGATGGTGTCTGGGCTATTGGTGATATAAGAAATACACCTTTCAAGCAGGCGGTTGTCGCAGCATCAGATGGATGCATAGCCGCCATGTCTATTGACCGCTATCTAAATAGTAGAAAAAATATAAGAGTAGATTGGATACACTCTTAAAGAGTTTATAAAATAATTAATTTCATAAAGGCGTTGCTTCTGAGATATAAGCTACTCCACCGTAATAACTTAGATCAGACTTTATATTGTCACGCATTTGATCAATTAATTCTTGCTCACAGAAAACTATAACATGAGCATTTGAGCCTAACCCAGTAAATTCCATATCTTCAGTAACAACTCTTTCTGGACCTCTCCCAGTTGCATGTTTCATTACTGTATATCCTGGGACATTAGCTTTCTCTAATGTATTGATAATTGCATCAAGCTCTCTTTCACTAAAAATTAAATCTAATCTTTTCATTTTTTACAACGGTGCAAGTGGGATAATTTTATTTACTAAACTCATATAGATTGGGATGCCTAGAACTATATTGAACGGAAAAGTCAAACCTAATGTCGTAGATATATAGTAACTTGAACGTGCTTCTGGGACAGTCATCCTCATTGCTGCCGGTACAGCTAAATACGAGGCACTTGCACATAAAACCACAAATAAAAGTGCATTTCCAGGTCCTAGAGATAAAAATCTTGCAACGAAAACACCTATAAAAGCATTAAATAATGGCATGAAGATTGCAAATCCAATTAAATATGAACCCGCATTCTTCAACCTTGGTAGTCTTTGAGCTGCAACTATTCCCATGTCTAATAGGAAAAAGCATTCTGCTCCATAAAAAAGTTGTCCAGTAAAAGGTTCCATTTTTGAAATGGCTGCGGGATTACTGAAAGCCGTAAGAAAACCAACAATTAAACTTGATAGTAATAAATAAACTGATCCATTTAAAAGAGACTCATGCAATATGGAGCTAAGATGCATTTTTCTTGAATTGGGTCTATTTTTAGGAGCTGCAAATTTTACTAGTAATAAGCCTACAATGATTGCCGGAGATTCCATTAAAGCTAAAGCCCCCACCATGAATCCATCGAAGTCTATACTTTGACTTTCTAAGAAACTTTCTGCTGAGATAAAAGTTACAGCACTGATAGATCCATATGCAGCTGCAATAGCTGCTGAGTTGAAAACATCAAACCTGTATCTTAAGATAAAGAATCCAATCAGTGGAATTATTAACGACATCATTATCGCTGCACCTAATGTTGGTAAAACCTGATCAGTAAAACCACTTTTCTGTATTTCAATTCCTCCTTTAAAACCAATTGCCAAAAGTAAGTATAAAGAAAAAAGTTTAGGTAAAGGAGCAGGTATTTCTAGGTCAGATTTAAAAAATATAGAAATTGCTCCAATTAAGAAAAACAGTACAGGCGGAGCTAATACATTTTGTAATATGGGATTTATTTCCATAGATTATTAGGCTAATTCATTTAAAGCAGCTTCTAAAGCTTCTTTCCTTGTCTCAATTATTCCATCAACCCCAAATTTGGATAATCTTTCTTTAACTTTTTCATTAGCTCCAGCTACAAATGCTTTTCTGGAATTATTTTTAGCTTCTTGCATCATATCTTCAATTGCAAGTGTAGCTGTTACACCAACTCGAGGGACATCAGTAATATCTAAAATTAAAATTTTATAGTTTCTTACTAACATCATTCTCTCAGTAATACCTTTTGCTGCACCAAAACTTAGTGGGCCTTTTAGTCTAAATAACATTACTTCTCCAGAGCATCTATCAAGAAGAGCTTTTTCATCAGAGGGTAAAAGATTTTTACTTTGCTCATTATCCTTAGATAAAGGATTATCCTGATCCATTCCTTCTAATTGCGTTTCAGTTATTGAATCAATAGTGAGCATATTTGCAATAAATACTCCAACTAATACTGCCCATATTAAATCCCAAAAAACTGTCATTAGTAATACACCATACATAACAACTGCAGTTTTAAGAGATAATTTGTGAGCTCTTCTCAAGAATCCCCAGTCAATAATATCCAAACCTACTTTGATAAGAATGCCTGCTAAAAGAGCTGTAGGTATTTGCTCTGCTAATGGTCCAGCACCTACTAAAACTATTAATAGAACTACTGAATGAACCATTCCTGAAATAGGAGTAGAGCCTCCAGATTTAACATTTATAACAGTTCTCATTGTCGCCCCCGCTCCAGGTAAACCTGAAAATAGTCCAGCTATAGCATTTCCTATCCCTTGACCAATTAATTCCCTATCAGAATTATGTCTTGTTTGAGAAATATTATCCGCAACTAGCGAGGTGAGTAAAGAGTCAATAGCTCCAAGAACTGCCAGAACTAAGCCAGCTTTGAAAATGATAGGAAAGTATTGATTAAAGCTTGGAAAGCTTAGAGATGGGACTCCTCTAGGTATTTCACCAATTCTGTCTAATGCACCATCGCCAAAAATTAAAATTGATAGTGGGGTTACTATTAACAAGGCTAGAAGAGGGGAGGGTACCCATTGGCTAATTTTTCTAGGTGTTAGAAATACTATGCCTAGTGTCATTATTGCCACACCAATAGCAGCTCCATTCGGTTGGAAATTAGAAAAAACAGTTGATAAAGACTCGACAACGCCTCCTCGGGTACTTATTCCCAATAGTGGACCAATCTGAAGAGCAATGATTATGACTCCTATGCCAGACATAAAACCGGAGACCACGGAATATGGAACAAGCGTTATATATTTACCAAGCTTTAAAATTCCAAACAATATTTGTAATAATCCTCCAATTACTACTGCAGCCATGACTAAAGGTAAAATTTGACCTGCTGAAAGATCTCTAGGTACACCAACAGCTGCTAAACCTGCTACAACTCCTGCGACTGTTACGCTCATTGGACCAGTTGGACCACTAACTTGAGCGGGGGTCCCCCCAAATAAAGCTGCTAAAAAACCAACAACAACTGCTCCATATAAACCGTAAATTGCACCCCCAGGTCCTAAGGCTGCGTTTCCAAAAGCAAGTGCAAGAGGTAAAGCTACCACTGCAGCTGTTATTCCTCCTAAAATATCACCCCTTATATTCTTAAGATTAAATCCATTAATTATTTCCAAAGAAAATCTCCTTAAATAAATACATTAACTAGAAGATATTATCTCTTTATGTCCAAAATTTGTTAAAAAATTAAATTTGTGAAAAATATATCAACAACTTTTAAAAAATTTTTTTAAGTTCAATAGGTTAATTTTCCTGAACAAAAAAGGATTTTGGTTATTTTTTATGGAACTCAAGAGACTATCGTATTAGTTAAATAATTATTTTATAACTTCAAAATATTCAAATGAATTTGATCATTCGCCCAAGAAGATTGAGAAGGACAGACGCAATAAGGGAAATGGTAAGAGAAAACCATCTGCATCCTGAAGATTTTATATATCCATTGTTTATTCACGAAAAGGATTTCCAAGAAGAAATATCTGCAATGCCTGGTATTTATAGATGGGACATGAATGGATTAATTAAGGAAGTTTCTAGAGCCTGGGAATTAGGTATTAGATGTATTGTACTTTTTCCAAAAATTGACGATAGTTTAAAAACAGAAGATGGATCAGAATGTTTCAATGAAGCTGGTTTAATACCTAAGGCTATTCGAATGTTAAAAAAAGAGATACCTGAGATGGCAATTATGACTGATGTTGCCTTAGATCCCTATTCATGTGATGGACATGATGGCTTGGTTGATGACAATGGAAAAATATTGAATGATGAAACCATTGAGATTTTGAAAAAACAAGCTATTTCCCAAGCAAGAGCGGGAGCAGATTTTATTGGTCCAAGTGACATGATGGATGGGAGAGTTGGAGCTATAAGAACTGCTTTGGATATTGAGGGATATAGCGATGTGGGAATTATTAGCTATACCGCAAAATTTTCATCTGCTTATTATGGACCTTTCAGAACAGCTTTAGATTCTGCCCCGAAAGAGAATAATAGGAAAATAATTCCAGATAATAAATCAACATATCAAATGGATCCTGCTAATTCTAAAGAGGCTTTAATTGAATCGGCATTAGATCAATATGAGGGTGCAGATATTTTGATGGTTAAACCTGGGGTGTCTTATTTAGACATAGTTTATAGGCTGAGTACTTTTTCAAATAAACCAATAGCTGCTTATAACGTGAGTGGAGAATATTCAATGGTAAAGGCTGCTGCTATGAAAAATTGGATTAATGAAAAGGATATTGTTTTAGAAACATTGCTTAGTTTCAAAAGAGCCGGGGCTAAATTAATACTCACATATCATGCTTGTGATGCATCAAAATGGTTGAATGATAAGTAAAAACTCATTAAAATTAAAAAATTTGTTTATTCTTAAATAAATATTATTCATTATTTTGCTTTTAAAAGCTTCAAAAGGTGTCCAAAGAATTGGACATATTGCACTTAGAGTAGAAAATCTCGAAAGAGCTAAGTCTTTTTATTTGAACTTAGGTATGCAACTGATTTGGGATGATAAAGATTGGTGCTATCTAGAAGCTGGTAAAGGAAAAGATGGACTTGCTTTATTGGGGCCTAGTTATAAAGCAGCAGGCCCACATTTTGCATTTCATTTTGAAGAAAAAAAGGAAGTGGAAAATATTTATTCAGATTTAAAAAAAATTGGAGTTAAAGTTGCACCTATTCATGAACATCGAGATGGAACAGCTTCTTTTTATATGCAAGATACAGAAGGTAACTGGCTTGAAATGCTTTATGTTCCTCCCGGTGGGATTGAATCAAATATTTGATTATTTCGATTGAATGATTAAGAAAAGTCATTATAAAAATTCATCTGATCATAGATCACTTTCAGAAGAATCTATAAGTCTTTTAGAATGGGATAATTTAAAAACTCAGCTCTCCTCTTTTGCTTCTACAAAAATGGGAGAAAATGCAATATTAGAGTCTGAAATTCCTACTGAATATGAAATTTCCAGAAGATTATTGCAAGAAACTATCGAAATAAATGAGTTAGAAAAGACCTTAGATAAATCGATTAGTTTTTCAGGTGTATTTGATATAAGTAAAAATATTGAGATTTGTTCAAAAGGAGGGGTTATTAATTCTTCTGAATTATTAGAAATAGCAGAAACAATATCTGCGGCAAAAGATTTAAAAAAAATACTTTTAGATTTTGAGGAAAGACCTTGTATTTCTTCTTTTTTAAATCGTTTAATTGATCATAATCAGATTGAAAAAATTTTAAAAAATGGTATTGAATCAAATGGTAGAATTTCCGATCGAGCTAGTCAGAAATTAGCTAACCTTAGGCAAGATTTATTATCTAAGAAATCAGAAAGAAGGATATTAGTAGATAAATTTATTCAAAAAAATATTAATTATATACAAGATACTTTTATTGGTGATAGATATGGGAGACCTGTTTTAGCTATAAAAGTACAATTTGCTGAGAAATTCAAAGGTATAATTCATGATTCTTCTGCATCTGGGAATACCATATATTTGGAGCCAGAATCTATAGTATTTAAGGGTAATAAAATTGCTTCAATGGAAGCCAGAGTTGCAGGAGAAGAATTTAAATTATTAAAAGAATGGTCACAAATTATTAGTGATAATGATAAAAGCCTTATTGACATGTCAGATATTCTATTAAGAACTGAACATGCTCTTACACGTTCAAGATATTCAAATTGGATTGGAGGTAATGCTCCAATTGTTGAAAATAATCCAATAGTTAATTTAATAGGTTTTTCGCATCCTCTTTTGATTTGGGAAAATAAAAAAAAAGAAGCTCCCAAACCTGTATCTATAGATTTTCATATAAATAGAAATACTAAGGTAGTAGCTATAACGGGTCCTAATACTGGAGGCAAAACTGTTGCTTTAAAAGGCCTTGGAATAGCATTATTGATGGCTAGATCAGGATTATTTATTCCATCAATAAAAAATCCAATAATCCCTTTTTGTCCAAATATATTTGTGGATATTGGTGATGATCAATCTTTGGAAGGAAATTTATCTACTTTCAGTGGTCATATTTTGCGTATTAGAAATATTCTGGAATCTCTTAATAATAAAAAGGGGCTATCAGTTGTTTTATTAGATGAAATAGGATCTGGGACTGATCCTTCTGAAGGTACCGCTCTTGCAATCGCGTTACTAAAAGAATTTGCAACCCTATCTGATATCACTCTAGCTACAACTCATTATGGTGATATAAAAGCTTTAAAATATAGTGACAGTAGATTTGAAAATGTTTCAGTTGCTTTTGACGAAGAATCTTTCAAGCCAAGGTATACTCTGAATTGGGGAATACCTGGAAGAAGTAATGCCTTATCAATTTCAAGGAGAATTGGGATTGATGAAAAAATACTTAATGAAGCTGCTAATTATTTAAAACCGAAGGAAGTTGAAAATATAAATAGTATTATTAAAGGGCTAGAAGATGAGAGGATAAAGCAACAAAATTCGGCAGAAGAGGCTGCTGAACTTATAGCTAGAACAGAAATATTACATGATGAAATAAAGAGTAATTATGAATTTCAAAAAATTAATGCTGAAAAAATACAGGAAAGTGAAAAACAAAAATTATCAAAACATATCAGAGCAGCTAAAAAAGAGGTTATTAATTTGATTAAGAAATTAAAAGACCAAAATGCAACGGGAGAAGATTCTAGATTAATTGGAATTAGGCTTAAAGAGATTGAGAAGGAACATTTAACTCAAATAAATATCAATAAAGAAATTTCTTGGAGCCCTAAAATAGGAGATTTTATAAAAATAAAAAGTTTAAATAGTACTGGTCAAATAATTGATATAGATCAAAAAACAAGATCTTTTGAGGTTAAATGTGGATCATTTAGAAGTACATTATTAATTAATGAATTTGAAGGTCTTAATGGGGAAAAACCCAATTTCAAAAATTCTAAAATTCAAATAAATACTGTAAGAGAGGATTTTTCTTTTTCTAAAATTAGAACAAATAAAAATACCATAGACGTTAGGGGTATGAGAGTTCATGAAGCAGAAATAATAATTGAGGAAAAAATTAGAAAGTTTCATGGCCCGCTTTGGATAGTTCATGGAATTGGAACTGGAAAATTAAAAAAAGGATTACGTATTTGGTTATCTAGTTTGCATTATGTCGATAAAGTTGAAGATGCAGCAACTAATGAAGGAGGATCTGGTTGCAGTATTGCGTGGATAAAATAAAATCTATAAGTATCTATCAAAAAATCATTCAAAAAACTTTTAAGTGCAATTTATTGATCAAGCAAACATTATTCTCAAAGCTGGTAAAGGCGGTAATGGAATAGTTTCATTTAGAAGAGAAAAATTTGTTCCTGCCGGTGGCCCTTCAGGAGGTAATGGAGGTAAGGGTGGTTCAATAATCATTATCGCTGATAATAATCTCCAAACACTTTTGGATTTTAAATTTAATAGAGAAATATTTGCTAAAGATGGTTTCAAAGGAGGTCCAAACAAAAGATCAGGGGCTTCAGGTGATAATACAATCTTAAAAGTTCCTTGCGGTACGGAAATTAGAGATTTTAATACTGGTATTATCTTGGGTGATTTAACTGAGGATAAGCAAAGTTTAACTATTGCCCATGGAGGTAGAGGTGGACATGGGAATGCTTATTACTTAAGTAATCAAAATAGGGCTCCGGAATCTTTCACTGAAGGGCAAGAAGGAGAGATATGGGAGGTTCAATTAGAATTAAAACTTCTTGCCGAAGTAGGAATTATAGGTCTTCCTAATGCAGGGAAGAGTACTTTAATTTCTGTTTTATCATCAGCACGACCTAAAATTGCAAACTACCCTTTTACAACTTTAATACCAAATTTAGGTGTAGTAAGGAAAGCTGATGGGAATGGGTGCCTTTTTGCCGATATACCTGGCTTAATATCTGGAGCTGCTGAAGGAGTAGGATTGGGACATGATTTTTTAAGACATATACAAAGAACTAAAATACTTATTCATTTGATTGATTCAATTGCTGAAAATCCTATTCAGGATTTCGAGATAATTGAGAAAGAATTAAAACGATATGGAAGTGGTCTTTTAAACAAAGAAAGAATAGTTGTACTTAATAAGATGGAACTTGTAGATGAAAATTATTTGCAAACAATTACAAAAAAGTTAGAAAATTTATCTAAGAAAAAAGTTTTAGTTATTTCTTCATCTTTACGAAAAGGTTTATCACCACTACTTTCTGAGGTTTGGAAGCGAATTTAATTTTTTGGAAATATTATTTTATTGATGAAATTACTTGATTTAATTTAGGAAATTAGCCATAAATGAGGTATTGCCTTTAATAAACTAATGAATTTTTATAGTTGCTTTGATCAACAAGGACAAATAATTGCCAGGTGTCAGACTATCCAAGATATTCAAGTTTTAAAGAAAATGGGCAGACCGATAGTAGAAGTAAAAGAAATGAAGAATGAAGAATCTGTTGTATGTTCATTAACTGGAAGTCCATCTGATTTCAACATGGATTATTAATAAAATAATAAAAAATAAAAAATAAAAAATAAAGGGGCTATTAAAGCCCCCTTTATTTTTTTACATTTTTAAAATTAAAAATTAATCGTCATAAACTAAACATTCAGGTTCGTCCGGATTTGCATCGCAGAATAACTCTAATGCATTTGGATCATGCTTATCTTCAGGATGATGATCTTTATATCCTTCGAGATCTTTTAATTCTTCAGTTAAATGTCTGACCTTTGGAAGATTTCCCTCTTCTTTTGCAGAGGCGATTTCCGATTGATCTTTTTGAATGTGTTCGTCAATGGATTTCATTTTCAGTTTTTATACTAAAGTAGATATCTACAACATAGTTAATTTGAATTGATTTTGCATCATGTATTTATAAAGTTCGTGTTCATTACAACATGAACTTTTTTTAATCAATAATTATTTAAAAATAAATCTACTTTGGAAGTGATTGCATTATTTCCTTTAGAGAAGGAAGAACTGGGATGATTTGATTAGGATTTAAAGGGAATAATGCTTTGTAATAATCTTTTTTCCATTCAGAGTCAAAACATGTTTCAGAAACCTTAGTTAATTTAAAAAACTTTAATCTCCATTTAATGATATTTTTAAAGTCTGAAATTTCTTTTTCAGTACATTTAAAAAGTTGCCTATAAATTAATTCCCAACGAATAATTGTTGGAAATAAATAGATATCTGCATAAGTTAAATCTTCTCCACAAACCCAATTACCTAAATTCTTATCAAACTTTTTTTCTATTTTAGTTAGAGCTTCAAAAAGGTTCTTACTTGCTTTTTCATAAGAGATCTGATTTCTGGCAAATCCGCATTTATAAACACCATTGTTAATGTCCGAATGAATTATTTCTAGTAAATCTTGATCGCATTTACTTATTTGAAGTGTTTTTTGAGAGGAGTCTTCTTTTATTGAGTTCAGAAACTTTACTATTTCAGAACTTTCATTAGATAAAATATTAATCTGATCATTTTGAAAATTAAATAATAATGGTAATGTCGACCTGAAAAGATTATGCTTTTGCGCTCTTTTATAAAATTGATGAAGAGTATCGCATCCCTCAAACTTTTCATTGAAAATCCATTGACCACTATTAATATCTGCTTCTAAAAAAATAACTTTGATTTTCTTTGATAAGTTTTTCAGCTTGTAAATGAGTAAAGTTCTATGGCACCACGGACAAGAATTCCCTACTAACAAGTAAGTATTTTCATTTTTGCCTTTAAATTCATGATTTTTATTTATTAATATCCCTCTCGGCCTTCTATAATTTCCATGTAAATCTGAAGGTGCGAAACCATTCATTAATTTTGTCCAAAACCAAAACCAGAACTTTTTCGAAAAGTTAATGAGATACTTATTTTGCATAAACTTAGAATTTTAATTTTTTAAATGACCTTGAAAAAAATACTAATTGTTTCTGGTACACATGGAAATGAAATTAATCCAGTATGGGCAATCAATCAATTTAATAAGCAGTTTAAAACTATTGATAATAATATTGAATATAAATTCATCATTGGAAACCCTCTTGCTTATGAAAAAGGTTGTAGATACATAGATAATGACTTAAATAGATCTTTTACTTCAATTCAAGATAATAGTATTTATGAAATTAATAGGGCAAATTTTTTAGTTGAAAAGTTTGGATTCAATGGTTCAGAACCTTGTGATATTGCTATTGACTTACACACTACAACGGCAAATATGGGAACAAGTATTGTTATGTATGGAAGAAGAATAAAAGATTTTTGTTTAGCAGCTTTACTTCAGCATAAATTTGGTTTACCAATTTATTTGCATGAAAAAGATCCAAAACAAACTGGATTTCTCGTAGAAGCATGGCCATGTGGATTAGTCCTTGAAATAGGATCTGTTGCTCAAAATTTTTTTGATCCAAAAATTATAAATAGATTTCTAATAATTATTAGTTCTTTGAGAGATGAGATAAACAAGTTAAAAAATAAACAAATAAGACTTCCGAAAGATTTATTTATCCATGTTCATCAAGGAAGTATTGATTATCCAAGAGATAAAAATGGAAATATCAATGCTTTAATTCATCCTGAGAGAATCAATCAAGATTGGAAGCCAATAAAAAAGCATGCTCCATTGTTTATGGATATGGAGGGTAAAACTAAAACTTACACAAATGAAGATACTATTTGGCCTGTCTTTATTGGTGAGGTCGCCTATAAAGAAAAGAATATTGCAATGAGTTTTACAAAAAAAGAAGTAGTAAGTGTCTCAGATCAAATGTATGAGGAATTTTTTAGTTAGGTTTTATAAAAACGATAATTTCCCTCTTTTTGCATAAGAATAATTTATCTAAGGTATAAGATTCTTTTTCACATAAATGATGATTTTGGACTATATTTATTAAAGCGAAAATTATTTTTTTCGTTTTTAATTACACGTCTCGATTAGAGACATACTTTACGAACTCATGACAACTATTCAGCAGCAGCGTACTTCGCTGTTAAAAGGCTGGCCACAGTTTTGTGAGTGGGTAACATCAACTAACAACAGAATTTATGTTGGTTGGTTCGGCGTCTTAATGATTCCATGCCTACTTGCAGCAGCGGCTTGTTTCATCGTTGCTTTCATCGCAGCACCTCCAGTAGACATTGACGGAATTAGAGAACCAGTTGCTGGTTCATTCCTATACGGAAACAACATCATCTCAGGTGCAGTTGTTCCTTCTTCAAATGCTATTGGTCTACACTTCTACCCAATTTGGGAAGCAGCTACTGTAGATGAGTGGTTATACAACGGTGGTCCTTACCAGCTAGTAATATTCCACTTCCTTATTGGTATCTCAGCATACATGGGACGTCAGTGGGAGCTTTCATACCGTTTAGGTATGCGTCCTTGGATCTGTGTTGCATACTCTGCACCAGTTTCAGCAGCTTTCGCAGTATTCCTTGTATATCCATTCGGTCAAGGTTCATTCTCTGACGGAATGCCTTTAGGTATCTCTGGAACATTCAACTTCATGTTTGTTTTCCAGGCAGAGCACAACATTCTTATGCACCCATTCCACATGGCTGGTGTTGCAGGTATGTTCGGAGGATCTCTATTCTCAGCAATGCATGGTTCACTTGTTACTTCATCTCTAATCAGAGAAACAACTGAGACAGAATCTCAGAACTATGGTTACAAGTTCGGACAAGAAGAAGAAACATATAACATCGTTGCAGCTCATGGCTACTTCGGTCGTTTAATCTTCCAATATGCTTCATTCAACAACAGCAGAAGTCTTCACTTCTTCCTAGCTGTATTCCCAGTTGTATGTGTTTGGTTAACTTCAATGGGAATCTGCACAATGGCATTCAACCTTAACGGTTTCAACTTCAACCAATCAGTTGTAGATGCAAACGGTAAGATTGTTCCTACATGGGGTGACGTTCTTAACAGAGCTAACCTAGGTATGGAAGTAATGCACGAGCGTAACGCTCACAACTTCCCACTTGATCTAGCAGCAGCTGAGTCTACAACAGTAGCTCTTACAGCTCCAGCTATCGGTTAAGCTTAAAGTTCTAAATTTAAAGC
Organism: Prochlorococcus sp. AG-676-P15-1; assembly: GCA_003210825.1. Taxonomy (GTDB): domain Bacteria; phylum Cyanobacteriota; class Cyanobacteriia; order PCC-6307; family Cyanobiaceae; genus Prochlorococcus_A. The sequence goes on from QCUF01000003.1 coordinate 16,501, forward strand.
CTCCTTTTATAAGGAGGCTTTTTTTTTATGTTTATATAATTTGATATTTCTGATACATCTTTCTACGTCAATTTCAGATTATTTTGTGTTCATGATTCAGTCTTATTTTTCGATAGTACTAATAATACTGTTGACTTTTTTTGCAATGCTTTTAGATACTCCAGAATTAGGCTCTCTTATTCAAACTTTTTAAATGATTAAAGAAATAGATTAACTTCTACCTTTGCAAATCAATCGATTTTCTAATCTATTTTTTCAAAGTTTTTACTGGTTGTTTATCTAAACAATCTAATTAACTACCCTGATGGAATATCAACCATTATTAAACTCTTTTTAATAAATTAGCTATAAGTTAAAAATGATTATTAGTTTTTTGTTAGTAAATATGCTGGCTTTTTCACTTAATTTAAGAATTATCTTAATTAATTTTTAGGTTTTAAATAAGTATTATTTATAAAAAAGATAAGATTTGCTTATAAGTCTATTAAGTTATTAATAATGTTGAATTTAATAAATTTTGCGTTTTAAATTCTCTCACTCCAATAAATAGTTGCTCCAAAAGCCTCTAGTTCCAGTCTTCTATATGTTGCTATCGATAAAGAAACTACTTCCTTTGATCTTTATCCCTTTGAATAGCCACTCTATTATTACCAAGCTAATACCTCAATAACAAAGAGAATATTAAGATAAAAAGGCATATAACACCTCAAAATGAGAAAAATGCTTAATCTCTCATTATTATTTCCGACACATAAATGATGATTTTGGACTATATTTATCAAAGCGAAAATTATTTTTTTCGTTTTTAATTACACGTCTCGATTAGAGACATACTTTACGAACTCATGACAACTATTCAGCAGCAGCGTACTTCGCTGTTAAAAGGCTGGCCACAGTTTTGTGAGTGGGTAACATCAACTAACAACAGAATTTATGTTGGTTGGTTCGGCGTCTTAATGATTCCATGCCTACTTGCAGCAGCGGCTTGTTTCATCGTTGCTTTCATCGCAGCACCTCCAGTAGACATTGACGGAATTAGAGAACCAGTTGCTGGTTCATTCCTATACGGAAACAACATCATCTCAGGTGCAGTTGTTCCTTCTTCAAATGCTATTGGTCTACACTTCTACCCAATTTGGGAAGCAGCTACTGTAGATGAGTGGTTATACAACGGTGGTCCTTACCAGCTAGTAATATTCCACTTCCTTATTGGTATCTCAGCATACATGGGACGTCAGTGGGAGCTTTCATACCGTTTAGGTATGCGTCCTTGGATCTGTGTTGCATACTCTGCACCAGTTTCAGCAGCTTTCGCAGTATTCCTTGTATATCCATTCGGTCAAGGTTCATTCTCTGACGGAATGCCTTTAGGTATCTCTGGAACATTCAACTTCATGTTTGTTTTCCAGGCAGAGCACAACATTCTTATGCACCCATTCCACATGGCTGGTGTTGCAGGTATGTTCGGAGGATCTCTATTCTCAGCAATGCATGGTTCACTTGTTACTTCATCTCTAATCAGAGAAACAACTGAGACAGAATCTCAGAACTATGGTTACAAGTTCGGACAAGAAGAAGAAACATATAACATCGTTGCAGCTCATGGCTACTTCGGTCGTTTAATCTTCCAATATGCTTCATTCAACAACAGCAGAAGTCTTCACTTCTTCCTAGCTGTATTCCCAGTTGTATGTGTTTGGTTAACTTCAATGGGAATCTGCACAATGGCATTCAACCTTAACGGTTTCAACTTCAACCAATCAGTTGTAGATGCAAACGGTAAGATTGTTCCTACATGGGGTGACGTTCTTAACAGAGCTAACCTAGGTATGGAAGTAATGCACGAGCGTAACGCTCACAACTTCCCACTTGATCTAGCAGCAGCTGAGTCTACAACAGTAGCTCTTACAGCTCCAGCTATCGGTTAAGCTTAAAGTTCTAAATTTAAAGCCTCCTTTTATAAGGAGGCTTTTTTTTTATGTTTAATTCTTAATTGAGTTCTTATAATGGTTAATAGAACTTTAATAATTTGATATTTCAATGAGTAGCAGTTTTGGTAAAATTTTTCGTGTCACTACTTTTGGAGAATCTCATGGAGGCGCTGTTGGAGTTATTCTTGATGGATGTCCTCCAAAGTTAAAAATAAATATTGACCTCATACAAAATGAATTAGATAGGCGAAGACCTGGTCAGAGCAAAATTACAACTCCAAGAAACGAAGATGATAAATTAGAGATATTAAGTGGTTTAAAGGAAGGAATAACACTCGGAACCCCTATTGCAATGTTGGTTCGCAATAAAGATCAAAGACCAGGAGATTATAGTAATTTAGAGCAAGTATTCAGGCCATCTCACGCAGATGGTACATATCATTTGAAGTATGGAATTCAGGCTAGTTCTGGAGGAGGTAGAGCCTCAGCAAGAGAAACTATAGGAAGAGTTGCTGCAGGCTCTATCGCAAAACAATTATTAGAAAACTTGTTTAATACTGAAATTCTTTCTTGGGTAAAACGTATACATGATATTGACTCTCAGGTAAATAAAAATACACTTACTCTAAGTAAAATAGATTCAAATATTGTTAGATGTCCAGATGATAAGGTGGCCGCAAAAATGATTAATAGAATAAAAGAATTGCAGCAAGATGGTGATTCTTGTGGAGGCGTTATTGAATGTTTAGTGAAAAATATTCCATCAGGATTAGGTATGCCTGTCTTTGATAAATTGGAAGCTGATCTTGCAAAGGCTTTGATGTCATTACCTGCTACTAAGGGATTTGAAATAGGTTCAGGTTTCTTGGGAACTTATTTAAGAGGAAGTGAACATAATGATTCGTTTATTGAGTCTGATGATATTAGTAAGCTTAAAACAATATCAAATAATTCAGGTGGTATACAAGGAGGAATAAGTAATGGAGAGAATATTGAGATGAAAATAGCTTTTAAACCAACAGCAACTATTGGAAAGGAGCAGAAAACTGTTAATGCTGATGGGAAAGAAGTACTAATGAAGGCCAAAGGCCGACATGATCCTTGTGTTTTACCGAGAGCAGTTCCAATGGTTGATTCAATGGTAGCTATCGTACTGGCAGACCATTTGCTTCTCCATCAAGCACAATGTTCAATTATTAAATAGGAATAATTTTTTAATTTGATCTTCTTCTGAGCCATTTATATATCTTTGGATCTATTTTATTATTTTTAAAACCCATATCCCCAATTACGATAGCTTTATATCCTAAAGATTTATATAGCGGTATATCTGATATAGATAGACCTCCGGCAGCAATAAAATCTATATTTTCATATTGAGATATATTTATTAATTCAAAATTATCTTTGACTGGGTAAATTTTGACAATTTTACAATTTAAATCTATTGCTTGTTTAAGATCTTTTAAATGTTTGATTCCAGGAATTAATAAATGATTTTTTGAATTTGAATAATTTAAAAGGTCTCTATTCCAACCTTTCATCATTGAATAATTTAAACCTATTTTTATAGAGTCATCTATCGATTTCTTATTTATTATTGAAGCAGAGCCTAAATTAAGCTTTGGGAACTTTAATCTTAAATTTGAAACATAATTTACCCAGTTATCATTACTAGACCAACTAATTTCAATATTTATAAAACCTGCTTTTATTAAAAGCTCTATTTCTTGTTCAAGTAAATTTCTTTCAATAGAATTTGTATAAATATTTTGAGTAGGTTTTATTAATAAAAAAAAAGGTTTTGAATTAAGTCTTTGAGAGAAAGAATCTTTCTTTTTTAATGGAGATATCAAATTTTTTCAAATCAGATATAGTTAGCCACTTTGACCTCAGAGCGATTAAGTAAGTCTTGGATATCTTCAGTATCAATTGTTTCTCTCTCAATAAGCATTGATGCCATTTCATCAAGAACACTTCTGTTATCGGAAAGGACTTTTGTAGCTCTCTTATAGGCTGTATCAACAAGCTCTGAAACTTCTACATCAATTGTTGCTGCAGTGTCTTCAGAGAAGTCTCTTGTAGAGCTCATGTCTCTTCCAAGAAACATCCCACCTTGTGATTGACCCAACGCTACTGGACCTATTTTTTCACTCATTCCAAATTTAGTAATCATTTGTCTAGCAACATTAGCCACTTGCTGTAAATCGTTAGAAGCTCCTGTAGTAACTTCCTCTTCTCCATATACAATTTCCTCAGCAACTCTTCCACCTAAGGCCACAGCCATTTGATTTTGTAAGTAAGAACGTGAGTAAAGACCTGACTCCATTCTTTCTTCACTGGGAGTAAAGAAGGTTAGTCCTCCTGCTTGACCCCTAGGTATTATGGACACTTTTGCTACAGCATCATAATCTGGCATGCAAGCACCGACTAAAGCGTGTCCTGCTTCGTGATAGGCAACAAGTTCCTTTTTTTTGTCACTTATAACTCGATCTTTCTTTTCTGGTCCTGCCATCACTCTCTCTATAGCATCTCCTACTTCATCATTACTAACAATATCAAGATCTTTTCTTGCTGCAAGGATAGCTGCTTCGTTTAGGAGATTGGCTAAATCAGCTCCTGTAAAGCCAGGAGTTCTTCTTGCAACTTTATCAAGGTCAACATCTTTTGAGAGAGTTTTATCTTTAGCATGAACATTTAAAATTTGTAGTCTTCCTGCGTAATCAGGTCTATCTACAGTTACTTGTCTATCAAATCTACCCGGCCTCATTAATGCTGAATCTAAAACATCTGGTCTGTTAGTTGCTGCAACAATAATTATTCCAGAATTACCTTCAAAACCATCCATTTCAGTTAAAAGTTGGTTTAAAGTTTGTTCTCGCTCGTCATTTCCACCTCCCATTCCAGCACCTCTTTGTCTTCCAACAGCATCTATCTCATCAATAAAAACAATGCAAGGCGCGTTCTTTTTAGCTTGTTCAAATAAATCCCTAACCCTACTTGCACCAACCCCAACAAACATTTCAACAAACTCTGATCCAGAGATAGAGAAAAAAGGAACACCTGCTTCTCCTGCGACTGCCTTGGCTAAAAGAGTTTTTCCTGTGCCTGGTGGGCCTACTAATAAAACGCCTTTGGGAATTTTTGCTCCAACAGCAGTAAATCTGTCAGGACTTTTAAGAAAATCTACAACCTCTGTTAATTCTAATTTTGCTCCTTCAACACCAGCAACATCTGTAAAAGTTACCTGAGTAGAAGGTTCCATTTGGAGTCTAGCTTTGCTTTTCCCAAAACTCATTGCAGGATTACCACCACCACCACCGCTTCCATTTTGTGATCTTCTAAATAGGAAAAATAAACCTCCTATTAATAAAACAGGAAAAATCAAACTACTTACAGCTTGCTGCCAAGGATTAGCTAATTTTGTTGGTGTAACAGCTATATCTACATTATTCTCAGTGAGGATTTTTAGTAAATCTTTATCAGGAGCTAAATTAACTTCAGACCTACTGCCATCGTTTTCAACAACTTGAGCAGTTCCACTATCTGGGGATAATAAAACCCTGCTAACTTCATTATCTTCTACAGCTTCTATAAAATCGCTATATCTAAGAGTTTTAGTTGCATTTTCAGTGTTAGGTTTATCAAAAACAGAAGTACCTATAAAAATGACTGTAATTACTGCTAGAACATAAAGTCCTACGTTTCTCCAACGTTTGTTCACGATAAAAAAATCTCTGCTTAACCTATGATACTAATAATAAAACAATATTAAGACTTTCTAAGTACATCTACTACACTTTTGAATGCAAACCATTCTGGAATTGAGTCCCCATTCCTAAGCTTTTTTCTGAATTCTGTACCGCTTAATTTCATTATCTGAAGTTTTTTCTCTTTTGCCTCTTCAGCAGTTATGTAACCTTTTTCTATAGTGTATACCAAATTTTTTGAGGGTACAGTTTTCATCAATAACTCTTCTGCGCATTTATTGGCAAAATTCTGGGCATCATAAGGTCCATAAAAGTCTTCCCCAGTAGATGATGATTTACATCCAGCCATATCCCTACCAATTATGAAATGAGTACATCCATAATTCCTTCTAATAATCATGTGTTGAAGAGCCTCTCTAGGTCCTGCCATATGCATTGAGTATGGTAAAAAAGCCCATTTTATTTTCTTATTAGAAATTTCTTCTTCTAATTTTTTATATGTCAAATATCGTACTCTGCCTGGAATATCATCCTGTTGTGTTGGACCGCAGGTTGGATGAACAAGAACGACTGAATTTGAGGAAACATTTTCCGATTTTAAGGCGTTAGTAAATAATTCATAATGAGCTCTATGAATTGGATTTCTACATTGAAAAGCAACAACATCAAAATTAGCAGGTAATAAATCTCTTACTTCTTTAGGTGTTTTACATGGAAAATCTCTTTGAGGGAGCTCAAATCCATAAATTTTACCTCCTATGTAGTATCTACCTCTTTCATTGAAAATCATCTTCACTGCAGGATGATCCAAGGAATTTGTCCCATAACAAAATGCTGCTTCTTCGGATTTATCTGGCTCCCATTTTGAACTTACTTCTAAAACTGCTAATTTTTGTTTTTTGTAGGTGAGTAATATTGTTTCACCCGCTTTGATTTGTGCATTATTAGTATCAAATACAATTGGTAAACCAAACAGTAAACCTTTTGTATCTCTGTGGGTTTTAATTACGGATTTGTACTCTTCTTTATCCATAAATCCTTCTAGAGGAGAAAACCCTCCAACCATTAAAAGTTCTATATCACAAGCATTCCTATCACTGCATTCGTGCTCATAAGAAACTTGAGAAAGAAGCTTTAATTTAAGTTCTTCATCCTTAATGATTAATTCTTTTAGTTTTCCTCCATATGCAGGTATTAAACCTTTTGAATCTCTTTTTAATTCTTGTTGTGAATTCATTATTATGATTTTTATAAGAAAAATTAAAAAAAAAGAGGGCTTACACCCTCTTTTTTATTTTTATTTAGAATTATGCTTTTCTACCGTAGAGTTCACCAATTATTTTTACATCAAGAGGTTCTTTTGAACCCATATCTGTATCAGAAGGCTGAATCGCTACAAATGTGCCTGCAAATTCATCTGTATCAGAATCTACATTTTCAATTGATAGTGTTACTACCCCAGTACCATTTACATCAACTTTGATATTTTCTTTAGCAAGTTCTTCATCATCTCCCCCTAGGGCAACTAAACCTTGAGCGTATTCAACTCCAGTATTTTTTGCTCTTGCTTTAGGATCTAAAAAATCTCCTGTTCTGTAATTAGGTGTAAATGTAGCCCCATTGACTTCTGTTCCTGGCTCAATTGATGAGGGTAGGTCAGCTGTTAAATCTTTTGCAGAGAATGCGAATGGCACCTCTAAGCCTCCGGGAGTTAGAACAGTAATTAATTGAAAATCAATACCACCTTTTTCAGTAAATGTTCCGGAGTCTATATCTCCATATACCTCTGTAACTGTAGTGTTATTCCTAGGGCTAATAATTTTTGTTGCAACAAATTCTGCTTCTTTTCTTTTTGATCCTGGAACTTTAACATATACTTCTGTTGGATGCATGCATATCCCTTTTAATGAATCACCATTTCCTAAAGATATTGATCCTACAAGGGATGAATCTAAGGAAGGACAGTCATTAGCTTTACCTGTGTTTACAACATCTGTAAATTGGGCATTTCCCCTCTCGGAAAATGCATATGTTTTATCTGGGACAAAAGCAAAAGTTAAACAAAAAGAAATAACGAAAGCTAAGAAAGAACGAATTCTCATAATAAAATTTTAATAAAGTTCTGTGACTGCTGGTAAAGAGTTACCTTAAAATGTTCAGTACGGATAATACAAGGTAAAGAACCTTAAAAGAAAGTTTTTTAGATCCTCGAAACAACCCGTAGCTTTTTAAATTTTTTAAAAACTTGAGTTATCTTAAGATATCAGACTATTTATAATGATTTAGATTACAAAAAAACACAAATATAAATGTTATGGATTATTTATTAGTTGAAATGATTTCATTAATTAGATTATTAGCTAACTCAATTTTGGATGTTTTTTCTAGATGATTTATTATATTTTTTTTATCAAAAAGCCAACCTTCATTTTCTGCCAGCGGACCAAATCCTTGCGCTTCGATATCTATAGGATTTGCAAATAGAAGATCACAACCCTTAAGCATGATTTTTTCTTTAATGGTTTTTTTTGCACTTTTAAAAGAACCTGTAAATGCGCAAAATCCAACAAAAATTTGATTTTCTTTTTTCACTTTACTTATCTCTTTTAAAATATCTGGAACATATTCGATATTTTCATTGAAAAAATCCTCAAATTTACTTTTTGGAATTTTTTTTGAAGAATTTCCTGAGAATTTGAAATCTGCTACTGCAGCATTCATAATAAAATAATGACATTTCGGAATTTCTTTTTCAATTGCTTGCATTAAATCATTACTATTCTCTATCTCATACGTTTTAATTCCTTCGTTTATTTCTAGTTTATTTTTTAAAGGACCATGGATATAGCTAACTTTCGCACCCCTAAATCTTGCTACTTGAGCAAGCATTAATCCCATAGTCCCTGAGCTATTGTTAGTGATCTTTCTTGCTGCATCTATTTTTTCTGAGGTGCACCCTCCAGTAATTAAAAACTCTTTATTTAATAAGTCTCTGTAATAGGGCTTTTTATTTTGTAAGAGTAAAAACTTTAAAGCTAGTTGTATTAGGTCATTTGAGGGTATCTTACCAACTCCAATTTCGTCACAAGCTAGTATCCCTTCACTTGGCTCAAGGGTAAGAATATTTGGATAATCTTGTAAATATTTATAATTTCTCTGAACAGCTTTATTACTCCACATCTTGGAATTCATTGCAGGAGCAACAATAATAGGATTATTATTCGCAATTAAAATACTCGAGATTAATCCATCAGCATTACCTGAAATCCACTTTGAAAGTGTTGTCGCAGTTAAAGGAGCCATTATCAAAACATCAGCCCAATCGCATAAATCTATATGTAAAGGTCTTGAATAAAGATATGACCATTGGTCCTTATCTAATATGCAAGTATTCCTACTTAAGATAGAAAGAGAAAGTGGCTGAATTAGTTTTTCAGCATTTTCAGAAACAACGCACTTTATCTCATAATTATCCTTAACTAATTGACTTACTAATAAGGGGATTCTTACCGCAGCAATACTTCCAGTGATTAATAAAAGAACCTTAACTTTTAACTCTTTAGAATTAGTTTTCATTAAATTATTCCCATTCAATATAACCGGATGTTAGTTTATAATTATCAATTTTAATTACAAAAGTCCTTTCCAAATTCTAATTTTGTAATACATCAAATGGTGCAACATAAATTTTATCTTTTGATCTTTTTGGAAGATCAAGAAAGCCATTTGCATAAGAATATCTTAAAGGGTTTTCAATTATTTTGTTATCGTGTGTAAAAGAGCTTTTTATTCTGGTCAATGTTTTTTTCTAATATAACCTCAAGGAATTCATATTAAATTAATATGTAGCTTACTTTCAAAATTCTCAAAAACAAAAGATTTTTAAATCTATTTATTCACATATTCAAGTAATTAGACACATTATTAAATTCTCCTTAAAAAATTTTTTTATTTAAACTACGAATGACAAGATATTAATTATGTCACAAACAAAAAAAGAGCAAGTAGTAAGTCACTTGCGTTATTTACGGCAGGAATTAAGAGAAATGCATTTAGGAATTCAAGACGATGGTCTATTTCCTGAGCCTGGAGAACTTAGAGGAGTTCTTGCCCAAATGGAGGCTTTACTTGAATTAATAGAAGGTAATCCTAAAGTTAAATAAATTTATGAATAAATTAACACTTAATTATGATTAAGAATGGTTTTTAAACCCCAAAAAACTAAATTTCAACGATTAGTTATTGAAAATTTTGACAGTTTAAGCCAATGGGCAGTGAATCCATGGCGTAGATACTCTTTAGCTTTAACTGTTGTTTTGACTGGTTACTTTTTTGGGAGTTCATTAGGAATGATAAGTGCAGTGGTAGAGTTAATTGACCCGGTAGGTGCATTTTTATCAGTACTATTTATTGAAATTTTGATTCAATTTAGACGAAGATTACGTTTTGATAAAAGAAAAAAAATATTAGTATTATTAATTGATTCTCTAAGATTAGGTTTATTTTACGGTTTTTTTACAGAAAGTCTTAAATTACTTTAAATTTATTTATTGAATTTACTTAATAGGTAAAGTAAAGCCATTCTTGTAGGGATACCATTTGAAACTTGATCATTTATTAAGCAATTTGGATATTCATCCACTATTCTGCTGCTGATTTCAATGCCACGATTAATAGGTCCTGGATGCAGAATAGGAATATCTTTATTATTCAAAGATAGTTTTTCTGGAGTTAAACAATAATTTTCACTATAAGATTTAATACTGCTTAATAAATTCTCTATCATTCTTTCTTTCTGTAATCTTAAAACAATTACTGCATCTGCATATTTAATGGAGTCTTCTAAGGACCTAGAAATTGTGATTGAACCTCTTGAATCAACTGGGTCTTTTAATTGATTTGGTGGAGAACTACTTATAAAATCAGCAAATTCTTCAGGGATCAGTGTTGGTGGACCACATAAGATTATATTTGCACCAAATGCGGTCAATGCCCAAAGATTTGATCTAGCAACTCTAGAGTGAATTACATCCCCAATTATTAATATTTTTTTAGAATTTAATATCTCTGGTTTCAGTAATTTCGGAGAAAAGAATTTTATTAATGTATAAAGATCTAGTAATCCTTGACTGGGATGGCTATGTAAACCATCACCAGCATTAAGAACTGAAGTTTTTGCTTTACATGCATCGAGTTTTTTGGAAATTTCTAAAGGGACATGGCTCGATGAATGTCTAATGACTAAAATGTCAGACCCCATGGCAGCATATGTTAGTGCAGTATCTATGAGAGTTTCTCCTTTACTTAAAGAACTCGAAGAAGGAGAAAAGCTTTGTACATCAGCAGAAAGCCTTTTGGCAGCAAGCTCAAAACTATTGCGAGTTCTGGTACTAGCCTCAAAAAATATTGATGTTATTAACGTTCCTTGTAAAGCTGGAATTTTTTTTGTACCAGCATTATTAAGAGATTTAAATCTTTCAGTTAACTCAAAAACTGATTTGTAATCATCTATTGAGAAATTTGAAAGTGTGAGGATATGTTTGTGTGACCAATTTTCCATTATGTTATACCAGACAAATTATTAGATGAATGTTTTAAATTGGGATTTCTATCACCTTTTTCCCTTTTACTAATACTTCTGCTCCTTTTAAGATACCAACGCCATTTTATATTTTGTGCTTTTGATATACCAATTCTTGTTGTTTGAATTAAATCTTTTTTCTCTAAATTTGAATTTCCTTTGCTGATCCATAAACATTTATTATTAAGAATATTGATGGAATTTAACTTATTATCTACTTCAAATGTTTTTGTTACTAATCCTGGACCAGAAGCTGCTCTTTCGTTTTGATTAGATATAAAAACCGCCCTTATTAAAACACCACTTGCAAAATTATTTTTATCCGTAACGATGTTTAAACAATGATGAATTCCGTAAGATCTGTAAATATAAAATCTTCCTGGTTCACCAAATAATACTTTATTAGAAGGAGTCTTTTTATTATATCCATGACAAGCTTCTTCTTCTTGTGAATAAGCTTCAGTCTCAACTATCATTCCTTTTATTAGGCCTTTATTAATTCTATTTCTAATCAGGTAGCATCCAATCAATTCAGGAGCTACAAGCTTCGAATGCCGGTAAAAAAAATTTTTTTTAAAAGATTGTTTATCTATTTTAAAATACTTATCTAAGCTTATTTTTAACGGTGAAATTCAATAAAGTCTAGCTTTTGAAGCATAAAAAAAATTTTTCTTCTTCTAATGATAATTTTAAAATATATTGTTATAAATTTTGTTAAATTGATTAAGGGTTTAAGTAATGTTTATGAAAATCCCTTACTATCTAAAATGAAATTGACTTTTATAATTAAAAGCAGATGAAACGAATCAGCAGTGATGAAGTAAAAAAAGTAGCACAATTAGCAAGACTAGAATTAAATGAAAGTGAGATTAGTCAACATGCAGAACAGTTAGAAAAAATTTTGGAATATATCAAACAACTAGAAAAAATTAATACTGAGAATGTTCCATGCACTACTAGAGCTATAGAAGTAGCAAATGTATTGAGGAAAGATGAAAAGAAAAATTATGAAAATTCTGAGGAAATTTTAGATTTAGCACCTTCAAGAGAAAATAAATTTTTTAAAGTGCCAAAAATTATTAATGAATAATTAGTTACTACCTATATAAGTTTTATTAACTATCTTTAGTAAAATTTTTCTTATTTTAAAACTTGGGAATGAATTTATTATTTTTCTAAGTCTTCCATTTTTACTTTTGTGGCTCCTTATCCCTATAAGTAGATCATAAATAAAATTAAAAGTATCACCTTTAGTTTCAAAAATACCTACTCTTTGAGGTGACCCCTTCATGTCTAATAAAGGTTTGGTTTTTTCGTAAGCTATTTTGTATTCAAACCAGGGTATTGAAGGCCATAAGTGATGAATTAAATGATAATTTTGACCCATTATAAGAATATTTAAAAATTTACCTGGATAAACTCTTGAGTTTATCCATTTATTTTTCGAGCGAAATGGTCTATGAGGAAGATAATCAAAGAAAATACCAAGAGTAACTCCAACCATTAATGCAGGACCAAACCATAAATTATAGATTAAGTTCATAAAGTCAAATTTTAAGCCAGCTAAAATGATTGTTATAAATATGGATCTCTCTATTCCCCATTGTAGTAATTCATATTTTTTCCAGAGTTTTCTCTGAAAGAAAAATATTTCATGATAAAAGAATCTTGGAGCAATAAGCCAAATTGGCCCAAATGTACTCACAATATGGTCTGGATCATTTTCGGGATCATTAACATTAATGTGATGTTGTAAGTGGACTCTAGTGAAAACTGGGAAACTGAAGCCTAAGAGTATGGCTGATCCGTGACCCATCGCTTGGTTTATCCAGGGCACTGGATGGGCCGCTTTATGACATGCATCATGTATCACAGTACCTTCAATATGAAGAGAAAGGAATGCAGTAGCGACTAGAAGAGGTAGAGGCCAAACGCCGCGGTACCATTGCCATATACTTAGAAAAGCAAGAAAATAGCCACCAAAAAACAATCCTAATGTTGGGTTCCAAAAATTAGGAGGATCAACATAATTTTTGATCTCCCTATTCCAGTTATATGTCTTGGAGGAATTAGTTTGAATATTTTTATTTTTACTAGTTAGGTTTGAAATTGTTTCAATAAATCTAAACGTAATATAACCAATAATTCATAGTGATTGCATTATGGTATCAAATATTTTTTATTTTTTCTAAAATTATTAAGACTACTATTATGTGTCAAATTAAGGATCTTAAGTAAAAAATATTTTTAAAATATACCTCGCTAAACTAAAATTTAATTAAGCGGTCGTGGCGGAATTGGTAGACGCGCGAGTTTTAGGTACTCGTATCTTCGGGTGTGGGAGTTCAAGTCTCCCCGACCGCATTTCAAGGAAAAATTAATATTAAGTAATTTAATAAGCTGACTATTCCTATATTTACTATAATTTAGGTATTGATAGAAAGTTTTTTGACAATTTATTTAGGCTGTTTATATTTATTTTTTGGGATTATATTTTTGTTAATGCCTCTAGTATATATTGAATTAGGGAGACCAAAAGATTTCATAAAAGGTGGTTTAAATTTAGTTATTGGGATGTTATTAATCTTTAAGCATAATAGTTTTGATACTTTATATTTTTCAATTTTTATTGTTATAACAATATTACTAACTTTTTATTTAGTAGAAATTTTTTCTATAAGGTGGAATCAATTAACTAATCAAGAGAAAAATAAATTAAAAACTTTAGAGGAATTGAAAAAAAATCTCTTAATTTTTTTTAAGGCCATTTCTCTTGCAAAAAAAGATTATTTAAATTCAAACAATATTTTAAAATTTGGAAGAAAAAATGAAAATTTAAATAAAAAAAAGTGGGTTAGGAATGATGAAAATGATAATATAGTTACTTCACATAAAAATAATTTATTGACCTTAGAGATGCAAAAAAAAACAACAAACCTATCTAAAAAAGATACAATTAACGAAAAAAAATAACTTAAATTTATTGAGTATAAATAAATTCTATAATTTCGAATGAAATCACAACATAATAAAGAAAAAAAATCTGGCTTTTCTTATAAAGAAACTTTAAATTTGCTGGATACTAATTTTTCGATGCGAGCTAATTCAGTAATTAGGGAACCAGAGATTCATGAATTTTGGTCAAAAAATAAGATTGATTTGGAATTGGGTTCATCTAACTCAGGTAAAAGTTTTACTTTGCATGATGGACCTCCTTATGCAAATGGTTCCCTCCACATGGGGCATGCTTTAAATAAAGTTTTAAAGGACATTATTAATAAATACAAAACCTTAAAAGGTTTCAAAGTTCATTTTGTACCTGGTTGGGATTGTCATGGGTTACCAATTGAGTTAAAGGTTCTACAAAGTTTAAAACCCAATGAAAGAAAAAATTTAGATTCTTTAGGTTTAAGAAAAAAAGCAACAGATTATGCAAAGATTCAGATTAATAATCAACTAGAAGGTTTTAAAAGATGGGGTATTTGGGGAGACTGGGATAATCCTTATTTAACACTGAAAAAAAATTATGAGTCTGCTCAAATTGGTGTTTTTGGAAAGATGTTTTTAAATGGCTATATATATAGAGGTTTAAAACCTGTTCACTGGAGTCCAAGTTCAAGAACAGCACTTGCAGAAGCAGAACTAGAATATCCTGAGGAGCATTTTTCAAAAAGTATTTATGTTTCTTTAAATATTACAAAATTATCGGATGCAGTCCTTTTAAAATTTGAAGAAAAAGATCTGAGAAATAAATTAACTTCTAAATTAAATAAATTATTTATAGCTATATGGACTACTACTCCATGGACAATTCCTGGTAATGAAGCAGTAGCTATTAATCCTAGAATTAATTATGTTTTTGCCTCAGATCAAAATGGTAATACATATCTTTTTGCTAAAGATTTAATTGCTGAAATTAGTGAAAAGCTAGATAGAGAATTAATTGTTTTATTGGATTTAAAGGGCTCATTGCTAGAAGGTATTGAGTATCAGCACCCTACAAAAAATAAAGTTTGCAATATTGTAATTGGGGGTGATTATATAACCACTGAATCTGGGACAGGAATTGTGCATACTGCTCCAGGTCATGGCATGGATGATTTTAATGTTGGGCAAAAATATCAATTACCCATAACTTGTATTGTTGATGAAAAAGGTAATTTAAATAATCATGCTGAAAAGTTTTGCGGATTAAATGTTTTAAAAGATGCTAATGATTTGATTATTGAAGATTTAGAGAAAAATAACTTACTCCTTTTAAAGGAGAAATATAAACATAGATATCCTTATGATTGGAGAACTAAAAAACCTACAATTTTTAGAGCAACTGAACAATGGTTTGCATCTGTAGAGGGATTTAGGTCTTCAGCTTTGAAATCAATAGAAGATGTTGAGTGGATGCCAGAAACAGGTAAAAAAAGAATTTATTCAATGGTTGTTGGAAGAGGTGATTGGTGTATTTCTAGGCAAAGGTCTTGGGGAGTACCTATACCTGTCTTCTACGAAAAAGAAGGAAAAGAAATACTACTCAATACTGAAACTATTAACCATATAAAGAGTTTATTTGAGGAGTATGGAGCAGATGTATGGTGGGATTGGGATGAGAAGAAACTATTGCCAGAAAAATATAGAGATGAATCTGATCGTTGGATAAAAGGTCTTGATACTATGGATGTCTGGTTTGATTCAGGTTCTAGTTGGGCCGCAGTTTGCGAGCAAAGAGAAGAATTACAATATCCAGCTGATTTGTATTTAGAGGGATCTGATCAACATCGGGGTTGGTTTCAATCATCTTTGCTAACTTCGGTAGCGGTAAACAATAAACCGCCATACAAGAAAGTTCTAACTCATGGATTTGCTTTAGATGAAAATGGAAGAAAAATGAGTAAATCCCTGGGTAACGTAGTTGATCCTAATATTATTATTAATGGTGGTCCTAACCAAAAAGTCCAACCTGCCTATGGAGCAGATGTCCTTAGGCTTTGGGTTAGTTCTGTTGATTACTCAGTTGACGTCCCAATTGGATCAAATATTTTAAAACAACTTTCAGATGTTTATAGAAAAGTAAGAAATACAGCTAGATATCTTTTAGGTAATATTCATGATTATGATCCTGCTTTAGATGAAATTGATATTGATCAATTGCCTTTATTAGATCAATGGATGTTAAATAGACTTGTTGAAGTCTCAGATCAAATAACGATTGCATATGAAAATTACGAATTTTCAAAGTTTTTTCAAATTTTGCAAAGTTTTTGTGTTGTGGATTTATCTAATTTTTATTTAGATATCGCAAAAGATAGATTATATGTAAGTGCTAAATCTCAATTTAGGAGAAAATCTTGTCAGTTTGTGATGTCCAAAATTGTAGAAAATTTAGCGGTAATTATTTCTCCAGTACTTTGTCATATGGCCGAAGATATTTGGCAAAATATCCCATATTCAACTATCGAAAAATCAGTATTTCAAAGAGGATGGCCAAATTTGCCTGAGTCATGGCTTAATCCCGAACTTAATGAACATATTTCTAATTTAAGAAGATTGCGAGTAGAAATTAATAAAGCAATAGAAGGTTGTAGAACCCAACAAATGATAGGCGCAGCTCTTGAAACTGAGGTTAATTACCTCCCTGGTAATGAAGTATTTAAAAATTCTCTTTCTTGGCTTGATAAGTTTGGCAATCAAGAAGTGGATTTATACCGAGATTGGTTGATAGTTTCTGATTTTAATATAATTAATAATTTGTCTAAGGATTGTTTAAGTATCGATAATAATCAACTTGGAAAGATTCAGATTCTTAAAGCTAAAGGTCTTAAATGTGATAGATGTTGGCATTATCAAAAAATTACATTTAAAGGAATTGAAAATACTAAATTATGCGAGAGATGTTCAAATATTATAAATTTATAAAGAGTTTATTTAAATCCAATTTCCCTGATTAAAAAAAGAGAGAGTTTTTATTCTCTCTGATAATTTCCTCTAATCCTTTGATTAAGGGTGCCCTCTATAGTATGAAATTTGTAAAAAAATGATCAAATTTTATAATTTTTTTTCTGAATCAATTTCAGTTTGGTGAGTTTTAGAGCTACTAAATCCTTTATAAATTATTATTTCTAAAAATTATTTAGAAGCATCTCTAAATAAGAAACCTTGTAGTTTTTAAAGTTTTTTGGAATCATAAAACTTATATTTTCTTAGTTTTTGATTAAATCAATCTCTGTCATAATTTGAAAATCCAGAATTCCTGCCACTCTTTGGGAGTTTAATTATCGCCCATTGCAATAAACTTAGTGTATAAATTAATAAGGCAAATAATCCTAAAAATTTTGCAACTGATTGAGAAAAGCTAGCTCCAAATAAGAAATTAAATAAATTTTTTAATATCAAGTAGAGATTTGTTGAAGGTTTAAGCCAAATTTCACATTCCGCAGAATTAATAAAAGAAATGCAATTAATATTATTTAAACTTTGAATTAAAAAACTTAAAGATATAAAAGTTATTGACCATCGCCAAACTTTCGTAGTTGTAGTTAATGGATGGGATATTCTATATTCATTTAACTCATCATTAATATCATTCCAAAACCATACTGAGATTGTCATTACTAATGTCGAAATATTTGTAATTAAGAGAGAGTATTTGAACTCCCCAATTAGGAGGATAAGACTTATAAAGAATAGAATTGATATTTTCCAATAATTGGATAAAAGTTTTGTAATGGCTTTACTTTTGTTCTTTATAGACCAAAAAAATAGAGTTAAAGGAAGACCAACTATAAAGATTAATGAAAGTTGAAAAGATAGCCAAATGTAAAGCTGATTAAGACTGTTCAAAACTTTTTATTTTTAACACACATAATTATTAAACCTCACCCACCTGCTTCTTAACTTATTATTGTCATAGTTATGAATAATATTCACAATATTAATTTCTACTTAGAAATAATTAAATATTTTTTATGAGACAGCATGTAAATCCACTCAGTAAAAATTTCTTTGAAACAGATCCAATACCTCCATTGAATCAAGTTTTTGAAAATTCAAAATTGCCTCTGCATTTGGATATCGGTTGCGCTTCTGGTGATTTTTTATTCGAATTATCATTTAAAAATAAAAACTGGAATTATATTGGAATTGAAATTAGAGAAAAATTAGTTCTAAATGCTAATTTGAAAATGAAAAGTAGAGAAAATAAGAATTTATATTTTTCATTTGGTAATGCGAATAATATTTTTGATCATTCTGATAATAAATCAATTTTTGATTTTATAACTAGTATTTCTTTCAATTTTCCTGATCCATGGTTTAAAAAGAAACATCATAAAAGACGTGTAATTCAACCTGAATTAATAAATTTACTTTCGATTTCAATGAAAAAAGGATCCTTAATCTTTATTAAAACAGATGTAAGACAACTTTTTGATCATATTGAACTCACAATATCCGAAAGTATAAAGTTCAAAAAATTAGCAAATAAAGATGTTCACTTTTATGACAGTTTTAATCCAGATAGAATTCAAACTAATAGAGAGAAATATGCAATATTAAATCAACTTAAAATTTATGAAAGTATTTACAAGAAACTTTGATTCAAAAAGTTTTAGATATTTTGTTGATTTTTGTACTAAGTTCGTTGGTGATTTTTGTTGATAAATAATCTACTTCTTTGTTATTTTGTGCTTCAACTAATATACGTAAAACAGGCTCCGTTCCACTTGGACGTATATAAACTCTACAATTATCCTTTTTAATATTTGAAAATTTTTCTATAGTTTCATTTATGAATTCTTCATATGATTTATCGATATTTTTAAAGTCAAAATTTAAAAATATATTAGTTAGTTTTTGAGGATATGGTAAGAAGCTACTATTAAGCCAAGATCTCAAACTGATATTTTTTTTCTTGCAGAATTTCGAGACTTGAATTGCAGTTAATATTCCATCTCCACAAAAGTCATTAATTTTTGAAAGTAAATGACCTGATTGTTCCCCTCCTAATAAGGCCTTTTTTTTCTTTATCGCTTCAAAGATGAATTTGTCTCCAACTTCAGTTCTATGTAAAATTCCCCCAATTTTATTCCAAGTATTTTCAAAACCTAAATTGGCCATTCTTGTTGAAATGATCGTATTGTTAATTAGTAATTTTTCTTCTAAAAGTTCTCTTCCCCATAGAAATAATATGTGATCCCCATCTAATATATTGCCTTGTGAATCAACCCCAATAACTCTATCGGCATCTCCATCGAAGCTAAATCCCATATCAGCATTGTTCTCTTTTATGGCTTTAATTAGTGGCTCCAAGCATGTAGAACCACAATTTAAATTTATTTTAAAACCATCCTGCTCATTATTAATGACTTTGACATTAGCTCCTAGTTTTTTAAAAATACTTGCCGCGCAGGTAGTTGCAGATCCGTGACATGTATCTAATATTATTTTCATTCCATCTAAGTTGTCGTCCCCTATTGTATTAATAAGTCCTTCGGTATAGATATTAAAAAGTTCGTTATTTTTTCTTATATATGTTTTTTCAAAAGAAGACATTTTAGGATTGTTTGCTGTCTCTAAAATTAGTTCTATTTGATTCTCTAATTCCTTTTTTATTTTTTCTCCATTATTATCAAAAATTTTAATACCATTATATTCAGGAGGATTATGGCTTGCAGATATCATAATCCCACTACTAAATTTTTGTTTTTTTATTAAGAAAGGGATAGCTGGTGTAGGACAGATTCCTAAATATGTAAATTCTTTTCCTGCAGCATTAATACCTCTTGATATAGCTTCAAGAAGAGTATACCCACTTACTCTTGTATCTCTTCCAAGTATTATTGGATTATTGGCTTTGTTTATAACTCCTAAAGCATATCCGACTTTATATGCTAAAGAATATGTCAATTCCTTATCAAATCTTCCCCTAATTCCATCAGTCCCAAATATAGATTGCATATTATTAGTTATTTAATTATAAGTATTTAACGCATTGTATTTATACTATCAGTTGATAAAAAGTAAAAATAGTAATATTCTCTTTAATTAAATTATCTATATAAAATATAAATAGTTAATAATTAGATAATGCAATCTGGAAATAAAGAATCCTTTTTAAATTCCTCTCAAAAGTCGATACTTATATTATTTTTTGCTTTAATTATTTGCTCTGTACTTGGATTGAAAAATTTTATATTTAAACCCAATTTTCTTCTTAAGGAATTTGGAAATTCCTCTATTGATCCTGCAATAGCTTTTACAAATAATAAACCTACTTTTCTTGAGTTTTATGCAGATTGGTGCGAAGTTTGTAAGGAAATGGCTCCAAAAGTTGATAACATAAAAAATAAATATGAAAAAGATATTAATTTCGTTTTTTTAAATGTAGATAATCCGAAATGGGAAAAATACATTAGAAATTTTAATGTTAATGGAATTCCTCAAGTAAATATTTTTGATGAAGATTCCAATTTAGAATTTACTTTTATTGGTAAACAGGAAGAAGATATCATAAAAGAGTCTCTGGATAATGTAAATGATTATTCTAGAGGTGATTCACGAATTCTAAATTCAGAATTCTCAATGATCAAAGAAAATAAAAATTATCAATCTTCTCCGAGAAGTCACGGATAAATTTAGTTCCAATCCAATGCTTCAGATACAGATGGGAAATATTTAATAAATACTTTCTTACAGTCTTCAGCTATTTCCATATGCTCTTTTTGTGTCCCCTCTTTTGATCTTAGCTGTATATAGTGAATCCAAGACCTGCATGAACCAGTCATATAGATTCTTGTTGGGGTGGCTAAGGGCATAATAAATCTAGCGCATTCTTTTGCAATTCCTTCATTGAGCATTTCTTCATATAATTTATTGGCGTCTTTAAAGTGTTTTGAAATTTTTTCTGAAAATTTTATTTTAAGTTCTTCCGGTATGTCATCAATGCTATTTTGACGATTTTTTTTGTCTTGTCTTCTTAAGTTTGGGATAGGAATTTCATTCCCTAGTAAATTTGTTTCAGCATATCTTTGTGAGAATTCTTGAAAAGTAAATGATCTATGTCTAAGAATTTGAGCAGCTATACCTCTATTAGTTTCGATTTTCAATGTCATAGATGATTGTTCAAAAACTGACCAATGCTCATGTTTTATACAGTATCTTAATAATCCTGCAAATTTATCATTAGCCTGATTAGAAGGATTAGAAACTCTGGCGATATGCGCCATTGTTTTTTCTGCATCTGGAGTTAATGAAATTAGCTCAACTTTTCTCATATTAAATTTTGGCTAAAGTAACTTGTTCTGGTTGGTTTTGATATTTACCTTTCCTATCTTCATATGTTGTAGAGCAAGGATCACCCTCAAAAAATAATAATTGACAAATACCTTCATTTGCATAAATCCTACAATCTGCACCTGAACTGTTGCTAAATTCTAATGTGAGATGCCCCTCCCATCCTGCTTCTGCTGGAGTTGTATTTACTATTATTCCAAGACGAGCATAAGTACTTTTACCGATACAAATTACAGTAATGTTTTCTGGGACTTTCATTTTCTCTAGAGCAACCCCAAGGCCGTAAGAATGAGCAGGTAAAATAAAAAATTTACCATCTTTATCTTCGTGAAGAGTCGTTTTTTCTAAATTATCAGGATTAAATTTCTTCGGGTTCATAACAGTTCCCGGGACATGCTTAAATATTAAAAACTCTTTAGAAGATAGTCTTAAATCATAGCCATATGAGGAACATCCATAACTTAAAACGGCATTTTTTTTATTATTAGCATCTAGATGTCTGATTAAATTTGATTGAAAAGGATTTAGCATTCCTTCAGTCGCCTTTTGGTTTATCCAGAGATCATTTTTGAGCATAATTTTTATGAACGAAGTTCTGTAATTTGATCGGCCATTAATAAGAAATTTTTCGGAATGGATGTACCAGTAAGGATTACATCTCCCGATATAAATCGGTTTTCAAGTGTTGAAATCAAATCATCTTTACTGATGATATTCATTTCTAAAGCTAGAAAAACTTCATCAAGAATAATTTGATCATAGTCTCCAGAAAGTAATTCTTTTTTACAGAAATTCCATAATTCTATTATTGAATTGTTAATAGATTTTGACATGTTTTTGTCTATGTTTTCTGACTCATATTTATCATAAGAATTTGAACATCTTATCCAGGTAAGATTACCGCACAGCTTTTGAGCATTAGAAATTCCTTGTTTTACGCCTCCCTTCATTAATTGAACTAAAAGTACTTTCCTTCCTAAAGCTGCATTTCTTAGTGAATCTCTGATAATGGATGAATAACTTCCTCGGTAAGATGATTGATAAATCTGAATTTGACCATTTTGATTTATCTTCCTTAAGTTCCATTCTTTATTTATATTTACAACTTCATGATTACTTGTTAGATAACTATTTGAAGAACTGGTTACCATTATTTTGAATTTATCTTTTTCTAGATTCAGTATAGTTTGAATTTAGGAACACTGCATATAGTGTAATTTTCCTTAAAATAGCTTATTAGAAGAAATAATTTTTCTTTTTATCATTTTTAAAAAAAGTATAACATTTGAAAAATGTTACAGTTGATACAAGTTATTTCTTGCTGTCTCCTTAAGTTTTTTTAATAGTAAAGATATTTATGTTACCTGCTTCTAGAGGATTCAGCCGCTTAACTCCTCAACCTCCCGGACAAAATACTATTAATACACTTGGTGAACGCTTTCCAATTAATAGAACATTAATGGAAGTCATAAAAGGCCTTGAAGGGGCTAGTACGGAAATGGTTGAGAGATCGAAAACAATATTTTTCCCTGGAGATCCTGCTGAAAGAGTTTATTTAATAAGAAGAGGAGCCGTAAGGTTATCAAGAGTTTATGAATCAGGAGAAGAAATTACGGTTGCATTGTTAAGAGAAAATAGTCTTTTTGGAGTTTTATCTCTTCTAACAGGACATAGGTCCGATCGTTTTTATCATGCGGTTGCTTTTACAAGAGTTGAAATGATTACAGCTCCTGCAAATTCTGTTTTGAGAGCAATTGAAGCAGATGCATCCGTTGCTCTTTTACTATTGCAAGGACTTTCAAGTAGGATTCTACAAACTGAAACAATGATAGAAACTCTTACACATAGAGATATGTCATCTCGCCTAGTAAGTTTTTTGATGGTTTTATGTCGAGATTTTGGAGTTGCAAGTGAAAAAGGTATTACTATTGATTTGAGACTTTCTCATCAAGCTATAGCAGAGGCAATAGGTTCTACAAGAGTCACGATTACAAGATTATTAGGAGATTTGAAAGATTCAGGGTTACTAACTATTGAAAGAAAGAAGATTACAGTTTTTGATCCAATAGCACTTGCAAAAAGATTTAATTGATACTTGACCAATTAATTCTCTATTATGTTACTAATGAGTAAATAAATAAAAACATTTTGTCTGGTTGGCTTTTCATTATTTTTTTATTACTGCTTGGCGGTGTAATTTCAACATTAGGAGACTTATTAGGTTCAAAAATAGGTAAGGCTAGATTTAGTATTTTAAAGTTAAGACCAAAAAAAACGGCAATTTTAATTACAATTTTGACAGGCAGTTTGATAAGTGCATCATCTTTATTCTTAATGATATTGGTAAATAGACAGTTGAGAGTTGGATTATTTAGGTTAGGAGACTTAGAGAAAAAACTTCAAGAAAGCAAACAAGTTTTGGTACCTTTAGAAAAAGAAAGAGAAAAACTAGAAAATAAAATCAAAGCTAAAGAGACTGAATTTAAGCAATTAGAGAGGAATATAATCGCATTAAGGAGCGGGAAAGTTGTAATAAGAAGTGGGCAATCTTTAATTATTTCAGAGATAAGTTCTTCTGATCTAGAAGATATCAAATCTAAAATAGAAAGAATTATTATAAATGCTAATAGATATACTCATAAGATAGTTAAACCCAAAAATAAAGAGATTACAAATTTATTATTATTAAGAAAAAATCATATCGAAGAGATGCAAAATACTATCTTAAAAGGAGGTGATTGGGTAATTAATATAAAATCTGTAAGGAATGTTTTAACAGGAGAAAACTTTGTTTATGCTTTTCCTGAAATAATAGAAAATAAGATAATAGTTAGAAAAGGTGAAAAAATAACTAAAATTGATTTCAAACATGAAGATTTTAATAAAAAAGATTCTGGAGATAAAGTAAATTTCCTACTATCCTCAAGTTTGGCAGAAATCAAGAGAAGAGGTTCACTTACAAATGAAATTAAATTGCGAAGTGATTCAGTAAAAAAATTAAGAAACTTTTTAAATAAAAATCATAAAACTAATTTTGAACTAGAGGCAGTCTCTTTACTTAATAGTATGACTGCTCAACCCGTGATTGTTGAATTAAATATAAACTATCCAGAATCTTAGATGTCTAGAGTAATAGCTATTGATCCAGGTCTATCGAAATGTGGTGTAATAATAGCTGATATAAAAGAAAAAAAAGTTTATGAAGCATTAGTTTTAAAGAGTCATCAACTTTTAAAATATGTAAAAAAAAAATATCGGAGCGAAAAAAAAGTTCAGTTGTTAATTGGTAATGGAACAAGTAGTAAAAAGTACATAAAATATTTAAATCAGTTCGAGCCTAATTTGGTTATTGCTGAAGAAAAAAATTCAACCTATAGGGCTAAGGAAAGATATTTTGATATTTTCCCTTTAACAGGTATAAAATGTTTTTTACCAAGAGAGCTATTTATTTTGAATAAAAATTTAGATGCATTAGCTGCGTTAATAATTATGGAAGATTTTTTTAATATTAAATTTGATGTAAGTAAAAAAATTAAGACTAAAACTTGGCTGAAATAGTAAATTTATATTCATTTCCTGCTTCAAGCTCATAATCTTTCTTTAAAAGAAATCTTAATAATGAATCTTCAATTAATGCTCTTCCTAAAGGTGGGTTTACAAACAATACTCCTTTCCCAAATGACCATATGAAGGACCACTTGAAATCACTTGCTTCCACTACTCCTTTAACTTCTTTTTTTGTAAAACAGTATTCTTTAACACTTACATGTGCTGTTGTCTCAGGCTTTGCTTTCATTTATTAATTCTTTTCTCTATGGAAAGAATTTAATTCACTAATAATACAATCTTCATTTTTAAAATTTAATTCTATGAGTGATTTGATTAATTGTTTATAAACTCTATCTAAAGTTAACCTTTCTTTTGAAGATATATTCCCTAAGACATGAGAAATGGTGTTGAATTTTTTGTTTTTTTCATTGGAGGGTGGGGAACCTATCCCTATTTTTATCCTATTGAAATTTTCAGTCTGCAATTTCTTAATGATATCTTTAAGACCATTATGTCCTCCAGAACTTCCTTTTTTTCTAAATCTAATTTTGCCCAGGGGTAGATCAATATCATCAACTATTATAAAAAGTTGATTTAAATCTATTTTGTACCAATCTACTATTGCTCTTACAGCATCTCCACTATTATTCATATAAGTGTTTGGCATAAATAATCTATAAATAGAATCATTTATTTTGAATTCTGAATACCAACTTTTAAGCTTATTTTTCAAAGTAAATTTAGAATCATATTTTTCAGAAAAATTTTCAAGAAGTAAAAATCCAATATTATGTCGATTTTTGATATATTCTTTCCCAGGATTTCCTAAACCAATTATAAATTTCTCATTATTATTCATAACTGCAACTTTTTCTGTAAGTTTTATAAATTATAAAATAGAAACTTAATAAGGTTTTTCAATTGTGCATGATGACATAATTTTAAAAAGATTTTTATTTTATTATTTAATGAAATTATGAATTTTACGTAATTAAAGATTATTTACATATAAAATCTGAATTCTCTACGAAAACGATCTAGGAGGTCTAGTTTCCATTCCAATCGACTGAGAATCCTTGTAAGAGTAGGGATTGATTATATATTTGTAGGAGTATAACAAGAAAAACTAGTAAAAGTAGACCTATGACGGTCATAACAGGAACAGCTCCCCATCCAGGAACAACTTTTCCTTGACCTGAGTTTCCAATAGCTTTTAAAAGAGTTCCTAATGCTGTTTTTTGGCCCATAGTAATTTCTCTAAATCGAATATATTTCGTTATTGTATAAGAATTAATACATAAATTGTTCACAAATTCACTAAAATTGATGCAAACTTTATCATCCGCACCAGATCCTGCTGTATCTGTAGCAGTAACTATACTTGCTGTGCTACTTGCTTTAACAGGTTTTGGACTTTGGACAGCCTTCGGTCCAAAGGCGGCAAAGTTAACAGATCCTTGGGATGATCATGATGATTAAATCGTTTTACAACAAATTTTTAACATAAAAAGTATTTCAAAATTTACCAAAAATACAAAAAGTAAACCTTTTCACATAATTTAAATATAAATTTAATAGGATATAATCTGTTAGCAATTGCAATTCTATGCTCGCCTTAAAAATTTCAGTTTACACAATCGTATTTTTCTTCGTAGGAATATTTCTATTTGGTTTTTTAGCTAGTGACCCTACAAGAACACCTAATAGAAAAGACCTAGAAAGTCCTCAGGATTAATTTTTATTCAATTTGCTCATCACTTTGAAGATTAAAAATTTTATAGAAGCTATATTCTTTCTTTTTGCCTTAATAAATTTATCCCCCTCTGGGAAAGCTTTACAATTATTTTCTAACGATACAAAAACTTTTTCTGGAGCAAAAAGCGTCAACTCGGAAAAAAAAGTTTTTCCAAAACACGTAGATGTTTCAGGTTATACATCATTTGAAAAATTTAAAGATAACTTTAAAAGTAATTCTAAAGACAAGACTACCAAAACTTATAGGGTGAAATCTCAATTATTTTTGGCTAACTCTCTTGATATCAAAAATGAGTTAGAGATTCAATCTGAAGTACAAGCTGAAGAAAATAATATTCTAAAGGCAAAGGGTAATGTCCTTGTTTTTTATAAAGGTAATATTCTTAAAGCAGATAGTTTAATTTATGATAGAAAGCAAAAAACTGTAATTGCTAAAGGAAATATTTCATTGATTATTGGTGAGCAACTATTCAAGATGAATAGCTTTCAATATGATTTCAAGAGTAAGAAAGGGTATTTGTTCAATGTCAAAGGATTAATACAAACAGAAAAGCTTATTGATGATTTATTTACTGATTTTGAAAGTTCGGCTATTAAGAAAATTGAATTTGTAGATCATATAAAAAAGAAAAAAGTTATTAATACCCCTGATAAGGTTCAAACTTGGATATTTACTTCAGATAAAATAGAAATTGATGGAGATAAATGGAAGAGTAAAAAAACAATATTTACTAGTGATTTACTTGAATCAAATCAAGTTAAATTGGTGATAAATTCACTCGAAGCTTATGAAATTAAAGGGGACTTGAAAATTAAATCATCAATAAATTACTTAATTTTAGATGAAAAAGTTTCAATTCCATTTTGGTTAGGAAATAGAACAATATCAAAATCTGAGGAAGATTTAGATTCTACTAATACATGGACCATAGGATATGAAAATTTAGATAAAGATGGTTTTTTTATTGGGAGAGAATTTAATTCAATAAATTTATTTGAAGATTTCGTTCTTAATTTAGAACCACAATTTTTAATTCAACGTGCACTAAATGGTAATACAAATAGTTTTGTAGAGAAGGGAGATTCAGTTACTGGAGATAAGGTAAAAAGAGGTACTTCATTTACTGATTACTTTGCTCTGAAATCCGAAATAAAAGGGACAATAAATTATTGGGATTTGGAAATTGAAAAGGAAATAAATTCTTTTGATGCCGAAAAATTTTCAGATGCATTAAGAGTAAAAACTATATTGAGCAAAAAAACTAATTTTTTAAATTCAAAATGGGATCATAGTATATATGGTGTTTATAGAGAAAGGTTTTGGAATGGTTCATTAGGTGAAGCTGAAATTTATGCAGGGTACGGTTCGAAAATAGAAAAACAAAATACTTGGGAAGTTAATGGTGTTGATAAGACTGAAGTATTTTCGTTGGGTTTAGCAAATTTAAAAGGAGAAGAGCTAAATAGTAAAAATTTAATTACAAGTATCAAAGGTAATTTATTTTATTCATTAGATCAAAAAGTACCGATAAATATTGATACTCCTAAAAATAAATTTATTGATAGTTCTTTTAATTATATTTCTCAACCAATAACTAAGGGATTAAGCTTTAATACGAGAATAGCAGCTTCATATGCTCTATACGAGAATGAAAATCATCAAAAGTATGTTGGTCTCGGAGGAGGACCAGAGCTTATTTTAGGTGACTTCAAAAAAAATACTTTTGACTATACAAGAATTAGTATTTTCCCTTTTTATAAAATTAAAAGTGGAAATAGTATTTTTAAATTTGATCAAATTTATGACAAATTTACCTTAGATATTGCTTTTGATCAGCAACTATTTGGCCCACTGATTATTAAAAGTAGTGGAAGACTAAATTTAGATAATGATTCTGAAGATTATGGCGAATTTATAAATTCCAAAATCTCATTAAATTGGAAAAAACGATCTTATGAAGTTGGTATTTTCTATCAACCTCATAATGAATCAGGTGGAATTAATTTCGCCTTATTTGGTTTTAAGTAAATCAAAAGGAATTGTTATTAAATCTTATGTAAGGCAAATCATTTAATTTTTCTTCAATTAAATTTTCATTTTCAAGTAATTTCGAAGTGGCATCCCACTCGCCAGATAAAAACATTTTTTTTGTAGTTTCTTTTATTTCAAGATTTAATTTTAAATCCTTAGCAATAGCTATCGAATTGAACAGATCAATTTCTAAGAATAAATTCTTAATATCCAAATGTTTTTGGATTTTTTTAATTGATTCTTTTGGAAGAGTAAAGCATGGAATTCCAATCGCAATACAGTTACTGTAAAAAATATCTGCAAAACTTTCTCCAATAATAGCTTTTATTCCCCATCTCATTAATGCTTGAGGGGCATGCTCTCTGCTTGAACCACATCCAAAATTACTATTAACAATAAGTATTGAGGATCTCTTATTACTCTCTAAATCAAAGGGGTGATTTCCTTTAAGAGTTTTACGATCATCATCAAAAACATATTTACCCAATGAATCAAAATCAATGCATTTTAGAAATCGAGCAGGAATTATTCTATCAGTATCAATATCATCTCCAACTAATGAGATACATTTCCCACTTAATCGAGAAAATTTCCCCATTGGGGGTTTGAATTTGATACTCATTTGTTAATAAAATCTCTTACATCACTGACTTTTCCCGTAATTGAGGCAGCGGCAACCATTGCTGGACTCATTAGTAAAGTTCTACCACTTGGAGATCCCTGTCTCCCTTTGAAATTTCTATTGCTAGAACTGGCACTTACTTGATTTCCTATGAGTTTATCTGAATTCATTGCTAAACACATTGAACAACCAGGCTCTCTCCACTGAAAACCTGCTTTTATAAATATCTTATCAAGACCTTCTTCTTTTGCTTCTTTTGCAACTTTCTCTGAGCCTGGGACTACAAAAGCTTTTATGTTTTTAGCTACTTTATGATGCTCCAATACTTCAGCGGCAACTCTTAGGTCACTTATTCTTCCATTTGTACAACTCCCAATGAAACAAACATCAATTGGAGTATTTTTAATAGATTGTCCAGGTTTGAAACCCATATATTCATATGCCTCTCCAGCAATAAATTGGTCATTTGGATTTATATCGTTTAATGAAGGAATTTTTTGATTTATGCCGATACTTTGCCCAGGTGTAATCCCCCATGTAACAGTGGGTTCTACTTTAGAGGCATCCAACTTGAATACATCATCATAAATACAATTGTCACTACTTTCTAATGATTTCCACCATTTGACGGCTTTTTCCCAATTTTCATTTTGAGGCGAGCATAATTTATCCTTCATATAACTAAAGGTTTTTTCATCAGGATTTATATAACCGCATCTTGCTCCTCCTTCAATAGACATATTGCATATAGTCATCCTTTCTTCCATTGATAATGCACTTATGGCAGGACCCGCAAATTCATAAGCATAGCCAACTCCTGCTTTTACTCCGAGTTGATTAATTATATGTAGTACTAAATCTTTAGCATAAATCCCATTAGACAATTTATTTTCGCACCAAATTTGTCTGACTTTGAGTTTATTCATAGCTATGGTTTGACTAGCAAGTACATCTCTTACTTGGCTGGTACCAATACCAAAAGCAATTGACCCGAATGCTCCGTGAGTTGATGTATGAGAATCTCCACAAGCGATAGTCATCCCTGGTTGGGTCAAACCAAGTTCAGGTGCTACCACATGAACAATTCCTTGATTACCACTACCAATATTAAAAAATTTAATTTTGTGCTCGATACAGTTCTTTTCTAGAGTATTGATCATTTGTTCTGCAAGATTATCTTTGAAAGGCCTACTTTGATTATCTGTTGGTACTATATGGTCAACTGTAGCTACAGTTCTTTGAGGATATTTTACCTTTAAACTTTTATCTTTTAAAGCTCCAAATGCTTGCGGACTTGTAACTTCATGAATAAGGTGAAGACCGATAAAGATTTGATCTGAGCCACCAGGAAGATTTGCAACTTTATGTAAATCCCACACTTTATCAAATAAGGTATCTTGACTCAATTTGCAAAAAAGTTACTTACTTTTAGATAATAAGATTAATCTAAGGTTGTTTAAACACACGTTTACACTTAGTCTTTGAATTTCAAGTCTATTTCTTGTAGAGCTAAACATTTTTTTAATATTGGTGATATGATCGTTTGGTCCTGCAATTGAGATATAAACCAATCCAACAGGCTTTTCTTTATTCCCTCCACTTGGGCCTGCGATACCACTAATTGCAATAGACCAATCAGAATTTAGTTTTTCTTTTGCATTAATCGCCATAGTTTCAGCAACCTCTTCAGAAACAGCACCAAATTTTTTTATCAAATTTTCTGGGATATTTAATAATGATTGTTTAAGTTCATTACTGTACGAAATAATACTGCCTTTAAATACTTGCGATGAGCCTGGGATTGCGGTGATAGAAGAAGAGAGAAGACCTCCGGAACAGGATTCTGCAAAAACCAGAGATTCTTCTCTTTGTATTAATTCTTTAATTAATACACTCGATAAACTTTCATTATTTTCACCAAAAATAAATTTCGAAAACTCTTTTTTTAATTTTTCTTTTACGGGATTTATTATGTTTCTTGCTTCTAATTCATTTTTAGCCCTTGCTGTTATTCTAAGTTTAACCTCTCCTAAATTTGCGTAAGGAGCGACAGTAGGATTTTTTAGTTTTAAAAGGTTATCAATCTTTTCTGAAATAGTAGATTCTCCTATCCCAGAGAATTTAAGAGTATTTGAGAGAAATATAGAACCATCTGAAAATTTATTTCTAATATAATCGACAGCAGTTTCTTTCCACATTTCTTTCATTTCACTTGGAACTCCTGGAAAAGTCAGGATAGTAAATCCCTTAATTGGTTCCCATATCATGCCAGGAGCAGTGCCTCTAGGATTATTAATTATTTGAGCATCTTTTGGAAAAAAACATTGTTTTTTTAAACTAGATCTATTGAAACTTGAACCTGAAATTGAAAGCTTTGTTTTAATTTGATCCCATAAATATTCTCTTTCAGATAGAGAGGCATTAAAAGTTTTAGCTATTGCCTCTGTAGTTAAGTCATCTGGAGTAGGGCCCAAACCTCCTGTCGTGATTAATAGATTACTTCTTAAAGATATTTCTTTAATTAACTTAATGATCCTTTCCGAATTGTCTCCAATAGTTGATTGTCTGAAATGGTTAAGTCCTAAAGTTGACAATTCTTCAGAAATCCACTGAGCGTTTGTATTTACTATATTACCAAGGAGTAATTCACTACCTATGGAAAGAATTTCAACCCCTTTACAGTTAGGATCATTTGATTGATGCTTCAAGTTTGACTTCATAAAGAGGAAAACGATTACATAAGGTTAATACCCTCTCCTTGCATTCTTTTTCTATTAGTAAATCATCTGGATTGAGTAATCTATCAGCAATAATTTCACCAACTTCAACAAAAGCTTCATCATTAAAACCTCTAGTAGTTAAAGCTGCTGTTCCCAATCTCAACCCGCTTGTTACAAAAGGTGATTCAGGATCAAACGGGACAGTATTTTTATTTGCTGTTATGTTAACTTCACTTACAAGTAAGTCAGCAACTTTACCAGTCATACCAATACTTCTTAAGTCAAGCAAAACAATATGATTATCGGTACCTCCACTAACAATATCTATTCCTCTTTTAATTAGAGTTGAAGAAAGAACTTTTGCATTATTGATAACTTGTTTTGAATAACTAATAAAGTTGGGCTGTAAAGCTTCTCCAAAGGCAACAGCTTTAGCTGCGATAATATGTTCTAAAGGACCACCCTGAGTTCCTGGGAACACAGATTTATCAAACTTCTTTCCAAATTCCTTATCTTTACATAAAATCAATCCTCCTCTTGGGCCTCTCAAGGTCTTATGTGTTGTGGTAGTTACCACATCACAATATGGAATTGGATTAGGGTGGAGCTTCGTTGCTACAAGTCCTGCTATGTGAGCAATATCAGCCATTAAAAAAGCACCAACTTCATCAGCGATTTTTCTGAACGACTCGAAATCAATTGTTCTTGGGTAAGCAGAATATCCACAAATAATTAGTTTTGGTTTCGTTGCTAAAGCAATATCTCTAATTTCATTAAAATTTAATTTATTACTATCTTTATCAACTCCATAGTGAACGGCATTGAACCACTTTCCGCTCATATTGACTGGAGATCCGTGGGTTAAATGTCCTCCATGAGATAGATCCATTCCTAATATTGTGTCACCAGGTTTAAGTAAACTTAGAAAAACAGCTGCATTTGCTTGTGCTCCGCTATGGGGTTGAACATTCGCCCAATCTGCGTCAAAAAGTTGTTTAGCTCTTTCGATTGCTAGTTCCTCTATCTCATCTACAAATTCACAACCTCCATAATATCTTTTTTGTGGAAGACCTTCAGCGTATTTATTTGTTAAAACCGAACCCTGAGCCTGCATTACAGCAACTGATGCAAAATTCTCACTAGCGATCAATTCAAGGTGAGTTTCTTGTCTATTCTTTTCGGAATTAATTAATTTAGATATAGTTGAATCTCTTTCTTTAAGATTTTGAAGAATATTCATTAAAATTGAGGGAACTTCTAAATTAAATATAGACGATATTTTGAAAGAAAATATAAAAAAAATATTTCATAATTTTTAACGCGCCTGGAGAGATTCGAACTCCCGACACCCTGATCCGTAGTCAGGTGCTCTAATCCACTGAGCTACAGGCGCATATTTATGTAATATCTCTGGTCCTAGGTCTCTTAGTCAACTGGATTTCAGTTAAACTGTTTAATATTAACAATATAAATTTATAATTATGCCGATTAAATGGTATGGCAATGGTGATTCAGAAGATCCAATTTACAAACATTTTTCCCGAATAGTAAATTTTATAATTCATTGCATGGTATTTACTGCAGTTGTAAGTGGAGCTTGGCTTTTTAAAGAGATTAAACATGAATTGGTTCTTTTTAATAATTTTGCAATTGCATGGGCAGTTATACTTTCATCGCATTTACTTTTTGTATTTATAAAAAAACCTAAGAATTTAAAAAAACAATCAACTTAAGTTTTAATTATGAATTCTCAGATACAAATCAGTGATCTGGAAAATATTATTTCAGAAAAAATTTTTATAAAAATAGAAAAATGGAACCTATATCTTGGAGATGCTGGTTTAGCCAGGGAACTCGCTCTGGAATGTATTGGCAATTTAGATAAAGGTAGCCAGCAAGCTGCAAAATTAAGCTTAGAAGCAATTAAGGTAAAGATTGGAGATAGAAATCAAACAATTCTTCTGTCTAATTTGATAACTGAATCACAAATTTGCGATTTAGAAGAAATACTTGAAAATTTGTAAATTTTAATCATTTCTTGATTAATAGATTTAATTTATTAACCCCGAATAACTTTGTTATAGAAAAATAAATTATCAAAAAAGCTAACATTCCTACTCCTGATGTAAACAACTCCCAAATGTTAGAATTTAATCCATTTATATCCTTGATAACTGGATAGCAACTTGTACTTGTTATGGAGCAGGCTAATAAAATAAGAACAAATTTTTTCAATAAAATAGTTTTAGGAATATTGATTCCATAGGTATTAAAGTTTGTAGCGAGAAAAATACAAATAATTAAGTTAACTATTCCTGAAGAAAGGATTATTCCGATAACACCAAAATTATAAGGAGATAAGTTTCCAAAATTAATAGTTGGAGCTCCTACCAGAAACCAATCGAAAAAAACATTAAGTATTATTCCTGCACAAGACAATTGAAAGGGTAACTTTGGATTTTCAATTGCATAATAAGTTCTAATTAATAAATCTCTTAAAAGGTAGAAGGGAATTCCAATTGCATAGGCAATTAAAATATTTTTTACTAAAAATAAGGCCTCCGAATTAAATGCCCCTCTTTGAAAAACAAATTGAACTATTTGATTATTAAATGTAATAAAAAAACCAGCTAAAAAAATAGTTGTTAAAAAACAGTATTCTATTCCTGAGATTAAACTTTTTTCAAAGTTTCTATTATCTTTCTTACTATTGAATTTTGAAAACTTTGGAAGTAGTGGCAAGATCAAAGCGTTTGATAAAACTCCAAGTGGAGCTTGTATAAGAAAATTGCCGTAGGCTAATCCCGATGCGGCGCCTTGAAAGCTTGAAGCAAAAAACATATCAACAAAAACATTAATTTGCCCTAAACCTGATGAAATTGTTGCAGGAGCAATTAATTTGAAGATTCTTTTCTCTTCATTTTTAAATGAATGCCAAGCCGAATTAAATCTAAATAAGCCGATCTTATTGATTTCCCAGCACTGAACAGCAAATTGTACAAAAGTACCTGTTAAGGTCGCTTTGGCTAGTAATCCTGAATAAAATAAATAATTAGAATTTGTATTTTGATGACTAAATATCCAACTGGCTGAAATAAATAAAATTGTTGTCAGACTTGTAAAAGCTGGACTTATGCTTGATATGAAAAATTTTTTTCTTGAATTTAAAGCTCCAAAACTCAACCCTATAAAAGCAGAAAGAGGAATACAAGGAGTTAGGATTCTTAATTGATAAGTTGCGATAGATTTAGCTTCATCACTTAAATTTGGGGCTATAAAGTTTATTAGAAAACCTGAATTAAAATATATAACTACTCCCAGAATAAAAAATAACAAAGTTAGTTTAATACTTACTTTTGTTAATACAAGGCCCCCTTCTCTCCTCTTAAGTGGAGTTAGTACTGCTACAACAGCATTATGTAATGGGCCATTAATTCCACCAATAATAATAAGTAAAAAACCTGGGATTATGTAGGCATAGTTATAAGCGTCGTATGTTATTCCAATTCCAAAGGCTGCAGCGATAAATATTTGTCTTATAAAACCCGCAACTTTACTTAGAAATGTGGCAAACGAAATTGAAGCTACATTATTTTTAAAATATGAATGCATTTGATATTGAGTTAAATCTTTTCAAGAAGATTTAGATTCCATTATATTTTGTTTTTAATGTAATTCACACTTTATGAAAGATCGAATAATTGAATTTGAACCATTAATTGAAGGCATTTTAATTAAAAGATATAAAAGATTTCTTGCTGATATTCAGATTGACAATGGAGAAATAGTTACTGCTCATTGTGCTAATACAGGCCCGATGAAGGGTCTTTTAAAAGAAGGAGCTAAAGTAAGAATTAGCTTTTCTTCATCAACTACAAGAAAGCTACCTTGGACTTGGGAACAAGTAAAAGTAATAGGAAGTGATAACAAAGAGGTTTGGGTTGGGATAAATACATTATTTGCAAATAAACTCATTAGAAAAGTTATTGAACAAAACTTATTCAAAGATAAACTCGGGGAGATAGATAAAATCAAGTCTGAAGTACCTTATGGCAAAGATAAAAAAAGTAGAATTGATTTTCTTTTAACTCCAAAATCTTCAAATCCTGATAATCGTAACATTTATGTTGAAGTTAAAAATACTACTTGGACAAAAAATAATGTAGCTCTTTTCCCTGATACGGAGACGAAAAGAGGACAAAAACATTTAATAGAATTAAAAGGCTTAATTCCTGAAAGTAAAAGTGTTTTAGTTCCTTGCATTACAAGAAAAGATATAGATTATTTTGCCCCTGGAGATGAATCAGATCCATTGTATGGAGTGCTTTTTAGAGAATCAATTAGTGCAGGTATGTTATTAATGCCATGCTGTTTTGAGTTTCATTTAGATCATGTAGTTTGGAACGGATTTAAACCCTTAAAATTAAATTAATTTTTGGGAATTTTAATTTGATTTAAAAAAAATACCTTAATTTAACAAAGATTTTTTGGTATGCAACAATTAAATTGGTATAAACGACTACTAGACATAGATAAGTTTTTTGAGCAAAATTATATATGAAAGGAAACAGGACCTCCTGTTTTTTTGCAGACTAATTTTTTATTTATGACCACTGCTTTGCAAACGCCTCAAAGGCGCTCTAGGTCCAAGCTTCAAGATGCAAGTCTTGTTAATGGACCTATGCTCCTTTTGAGGAGTATTCGTGGGTTCAGTTCAAACCGCTCAATGTTGTGGCTTGCAACTGTCCCTCTAGCTTTGTTTGGTTTAGGTATTTTTAATCTTTCAGCTCACGCAGCTGATTTACCTGAGTTGAATGCAGCTTTTCTAGCTAACAATTTATGGCTTTTGATCGCTACTATTTTAGTGATCTTCATGAACGCCGGTTTCGCTATGGTTGAAGCGGGTATGTGTCGGTCTAAAAACGCCGTCAACATACTCGCTAAAAACCTTTTCGTATTTGCTTTAGCTGTAACCTCTTATTGGTTTATTGGCTACTCATTAATGTACGGAGGAAGTGTTGCTGACGGATGGCTATATTTTGGAGGCTTATTTTTTGATCCCACAGTAACAGCCGATATGGTTACTGATGCTGGATTAGTTCCAACAGTTGATTTCTTATTCCAGTCTGCTTTTGCAGGTACTGCAGCAACTATCGTTTCTGGTCTTGTTGCTGAAAGAGTTAAATTTGGTGAGTTTGTTGTTTTTGCTATTGTATTAACAGCATTTATTTATCCAATTGCTGGTAGTTGGAAATGGAATGGTGGTTGGCTTGATTCTCTTGGTTTCGTTGACTTTGCAGGTTCTTCAATTGTTCACTCAGTTGGAGCATGGGCAGGTTTAGTGGGAGCTATGCTTCTAGGACCAAGAATCGGAAAATACTCCGATGGAAAGCCACAGGCTATGCCTGGTCACAATATGGCTATTGCTACTTTAGGTGCTTTAATTCTATGGATAGGTTGGTACGGATTTAACCCTGGTTCCCAACTTGCTATGGACCAATGGGTTCCATATGTTGCTGTAACAACAACTCTTGCAGCTGCAGCTGGTGCTATAGGAGCAACTATTGTCTCTACTTTAACTTCAGGAAAGCCAGATCTTACTATGATCATTAACGGTATTCTTGCTGGTTTGGTAAGTATTACTGCAGGTTGTGGTGATATGACTCTTGCGGGAGCTTGGTTCGCTGGACTAGTTGGCGGTATTATCGTTGTATTCTCTGTTGCAGCACTTGATGCAGCTGAAATTGACGATCCTGTTGGTGCATTCTCTGTTCACGGAGTTTGTGGTGTATGGGGTACCCTCGTTATTGGTCTTTGGGGAACTGCAGTTCAAGGAGATGGAGCAGGTATGGGATTGTTCAATGGTGGTGGTATTAATCTACTTCTTGTTCAAGCTCTTGGTGCAGCAGCTTATGCTATCTGGACACTAGTTACTTGCTGGATCGCTTGGTCTATCATCGGAGGATTATTCGGAGGAATCCGTGTATCTGAAGAAGAAGAGACTCAAGGTTTAGATATTTCAGAGCATGGTATGGAATCATATCCAGACTTTGCATCTGCTAAATAAACTAAATTTAAGTAAATTAAAGAAATCTGACTTATGTCAGGTTTCTTTTTTTTGCAATAAATTATTAAAAATGTTGTAATATCAAAAATATGGACACTCAAGCTTTTAGAAGATCTCTTCATCATTCGGACAGATATAACCGAAGAGGTTTTGACTCTCCTACTAAAAGAGCCCAAGCTTTAGAAGAAGCTTACCAAAGTGATTTAATCACCTCCATTAGAAATAATAGTTTTACATATAAAAAAGGCAGATTAAATATAAAATTAGCCCAGGCATTTGGTTTTTGTTGGGGAGTTGAAAGAGCTGTTGCAATGGCCTATGAAACTAGAAGACATTATCCTAATGAGAATATTTGGATAACAAACGAAATAATTCATAATCCCTCGGTTAATGATCATTTAAGAAAAATGAATGTTAAATTCATTTCAGCAAAAAATGGCATTAAGGATTTTTCTTTGGTTTCAGATGGAGATGTTGTTATCTTGCCAGCTTTTGGTGCTACTGTTCAAGAAATGAAACTTCTTCATGAAAAAGGTTGTCATATTATTGATACAACGTGCCCTTGGGTTTCGAAGGTGTGGCATACGGTAGAAAAACATAAAAAACATACTTTTACATCTATTATTCACGGTAAATTTAAGCATGAAGAAACGCTTGCTACTAGTTCGTTTGCGGATAAATATCTTGTAGTACTTAATCTTGAGGAGGCAAATTATGTCTCAGAATATATTCTTGGTAGAGGCAATAAAAATCATTTCCTTAATAAATTTGCTCAGGCTTTTTCCAATGGATTTGATCCAGATAAAGATTTAGATAGAGTTGGAGTTGCTAATCAAACAACGATGTTAAAAAGCGAAACAGAAGAGATAGGAAAAGTTTTTGAAAAAACAATGCTTCATAAATTTGGTCCAGAAAAATTAAATAGTCACTTTTTAGCTTTCAATACTATTTGTGATGCTACAGAAGAAAGACAAGATGCGATGTTTTCCTTAGTTGATGAAGATTTAGATATCCTTGTGGTAATTGGTGGATACAATTCTTCAAATACAACTCACTTGCAAGAGATAGCTATAAATAAAAATATTTCTTCTTTTCATATTGATACACCTGAAAGGATTTCAGTTAAGGAAAATTCTATTCACCATAAACCACTTAAATCTGAAATGGTTTTGAAAAAGAATTTTATTCCTGAGGGAAAAATAAAGGTAGGTATTACTTCTGGAGCTTCTACTCCAGATAAGATAGTCGCTGATGTTATTGAAAAGTTAATTGCTATTACTAAATAAATATTAATTTTTCTCCTTAATTTTTAACTTTATTAAATACATATCACCTAAAGATCTACGTTATTATCTAGAATAATTAAAAATTATTTGACGTATGGAAGACACAGGACAATCTAATCAAGATCAAACAGCCAAAATGAATGCTTCCAAGGCACCTCAAAAGGTCGAGGTTGTTGTAGCTAATCCCTCTACAAATTCAGAAGTCAACATATTAGGAGAATTATCTATATTTATTTTAAGGATTGGTTTTAGTGTTTTGATGATTCATCATGGCTTGGAAAAGCTTCAAGATCCGCAAGGCTTTGGAGAATTTGTTGTAGGAAAATATTTCCCTTTTTTGCCAGGCGACCCTGTTCTTTGGACTTATGGAGCCGCCATTACTCAATTAGTTTGCCCATTAGGATTAGCATTAGGAATTTTTGCAAGACTTAGTTCTCTTGGGCTTTTCTCTACGATGGCATTTGCTGTTTATTTTCACCTTTTAGATACAGGTTTAGAGGGGTTTCCATTAGCAGTAGTTGAAGGACATAATTATGCTTTTGAACTTTCATTCATATACGGAGCTATCTCTCTTTATTTCTTATGTGCAGGACCAGGAAGATTAGCACTTCTTCGTAAAACAAACAAAATCACTTATTATCCAAAATCAAATTGATTTAGTGTAAAAAATGTCTCTTCTTTGTAAACATCATAGAAATACCTTTTAGATTACACATCTCAATACTTTCTTCATCCCTTATACTTCCCCCTGGTTGAATAATTGAGCTTATTCCATATTCATTAGCAAGCTCTACTGTATCTGCAAATGGGAAG
This sequence comes from Prochlorococcus sp. AG-676-P15-1, assembly GCA_003210825.1. Taxonomy (GTDB): domain Bacteria; phylum Cyanobacteriota; class Cyanobacteriia; order PCC-6307; family Cyanobiaceae; genus Prochlorococcus_A. Next base: position 56,851 of record QCUF01000003.1, read on the forward strand.
AAACCATCGCTTGCTAAAACGCCTCCATAACAATGTTCTTTAGCAGCTTGTAAAGCTATTTTTGAAGCTCCAACCCTGTTCATTTGTCCAGCTCCGATGCCAAGAGTTTGTTGATCTTTTGAAATCACAATGGCATTTGATTTAACGTGTTTGCAAATTTTCCATGCAAAACTCAAATCTAAATATTCCTGAGAACTTGGAATTTTTTTAGTAACTGAAATCCAACTTTCAGTTTTTTCTTCACTATTATCAGTGTCTTGAACGAGTAATCCTCCCATTATTGATTTAGTTGAAGTTTGGTTCTTTTTTGGGATTTGATCTTTTGAAAACTTTAAAATTCTTAAATTCTTTTTGATTTTTAGAATTTCTAAAGCCTCTGTATCAAAAGATGGTGCTACGACACATTCTAAGAAAATATCTTTGAGGTTAATTGCGGTTTCACTATCCACATTTGAATTAAAAGCAACTATTCCTCCAAATGCACTAACTGAGTCACATTTCAAAGCATTTAAAAATGCTTTAGAGGCTGAATTACCCATAGAAGCACCACAAGGATTATTGTGTTTTAGAATGACAGATGCAAACGTGTCTGATTTAGCTTTATCTTTTTCTTCATAGCCAAATTCTAAAACTGTTGAAAGTGCCGACTCAAGATCCAATAGATTGTTATAACTTAACTCTTTCCCTTGTAACTGTTCTGCTGAGTTCCAACCAATATTATTTAAACCATACCAAAAAGCTTTTTGATGAGGATTCTCCCCATATCTTAAGGTTTTGATTAGTGGATAGGATTCAATATATTTGGAAGATTGTAAACTTCTTTCTTTTCTTATCCAATTAGATATCGCAGCGTCATAGTCAGCTGTATGTTGAAAAGCTTCAAGTGCTAATTTTGCTTTATATGTTTCTTTTAACTCCCCTTTTTGACTTTCTTCAATAAATTCTTGATATTGACTAGGATCGACTAAAACGGAAACGTCTTTATGATTTTTAGCCGCAGAACGAATCATTGATGGTCCTCCGATATCGATATTTTCAATAGCATCTTCCCAAGTAGATCCCTTTTCAACAGTTTTCTTAAAAGGATATAAATTGACAACTACTAATTCAATTAGTTCAAGATCGTAAGCTTCTATATCTTTTTTGTGTACCTCATCTGTTCTTTTAGCTAATATTCCTCCGTGGATTTTCGGATGTAAAGTTTTAACTCTTCCTCCAAGTATTTCTGGAGAATTAGTAAAATCTGCGACTTTAATAACTGGAATTTTTGCCTCCATTAGATGTTTAGCAGTTCCTCCACTTGATAGAATCTTATAATTAAATTTTTCTACCAATTCTGTACAAAATGGGATTATATTTTTTTTATCAGAGACACTTATTAGGGCTAATGGTGACATTATTAAAAAGTTTACTTACTTAAGAATATAAACATGAAATATGAAATTGATCATGAATTTGTCCGGATTAGTTCTCAAACCGCAACTCATAGAATAATTTTGCTACATGGCTGGGGAGCCGATGCAGATGACCTTTTAACACTTGGTAAGGAGATTCTAGAAAAAATAAATCTTGATTTTGAGGTAATTTCTTTGAGGGCTTCTGGATTACATCCGAGTGGTCAGGGAAGACAGTGGTATCAACTATACCCACATGATTGGAAGGGAGCTGAGTGTGAAGTAAATAAACTTTTAGGTACATTAAAAAAGTTTGATACTGATGAGATTCCAATAGGAAAAACAATTTTGTTGGGTTTTTCTCAGGGTGCAGCTATGGCAATTGATGCAGGATTTAAATTAAAATTAGGACTAATTGTTGCTTGCAGTGGATATCCCCACCCAAACTGGGCTCCAGGAGAAAAATGCCCACCATTAATTGTTAGTCATGGTTTATTTGATGACGTAGTGCCCATAGATGCTTCAAGAATTATTCATGAAACGGTAAAAAGTAAGTCTTCTAAATTTTGTGAATTAATAGAATTTGATGGATCCCATCAAATTGATTCAAATTTAATTGATTTTATAAGTTCAAATATAAATAATATTTTTTAAACGAAAGCATATTCATATTCTTCAATCTCTTCCCAATCATCTGCAGTAAGTTCTAAACCTTCAAATATTTTTTCTTCACCAATTCCCTCAACTACGACTTTTAGAGATGGAAATAGAAAATGATTTTCTTCAGCATATTGGGCGCTAAATAAACCTTTTTCACCCCAAAAAAACCTATCAGTAGTATGTTCATTTCTTCGAACATTGAAAACTGAAGGTGCAGACAAAGCATTTTCAGCTATAAATCTTCTTGCAGCTGTAACTGGTTTATGTTTGCCGGTTTCGATATGATAAATAGGTACATGTGCCATTACTCTTTGGCCCGCCAACCTTCTTCTGCTGATTCTTTTTCTCTTTTTTGACATTGATTGGGACTCCTAAAATTATTAATGAGATTAGCCTTATTTATTTTTACTAATCTTATATCTGTGATTTTGAATTCACTTAAATTACATAGAGGACCCATCAACCCCTGATGTAGCATAAAATATGATTAGATGTTCATATTTAAGGCTGGCTAAAGTCAGACCTCTTTATATATCTTAATACTTTTTTCATATTTTACAAGTCCTTTCTCAGATTTTTTTAAAATTTCACTAATTATGAAGCTCTCAAAAAAATTTGAAGAACTAATCATAAAACAGCTAGAGAGTTTTGGTTGCTCAATGGGAGTGACTCATTTGGTTATGTATCTTGCTTCAACTGAGCAAGGAACTAAAGCATCTTTTGAAATGATTGGTCAATGGCCACAAATTGATAGGCTCTTAGTATCAGTAGAAGATGATCCTTCACTAAAAGTTTCTTCTCCAAATAGAAGATGGTACCCGCTTCAAGAAAACGATATCCTTCTTGGTGTGCTTAGGGTAGAAACTGATTTGAAAGGGGGGAATTGGCCAACATCTCTTGACTCTAGATTAAAAGCACTTTCACTATCTTTAGCTAAATGCGTTTCTATCGAATTAGAACGTCAAAATAAAAATGAAGAAATTAATTATTTAAAAAATCAGGTCAATGTCATAATCCATCAATTGAGGAATCCATTGGCTGCTCTTAGGACGTATGCAAAATTACTAATAAAAAGACTTGGTTCAGATGATGATTCTATTGAAATAGTCGAACGGATGATAATAGAGCAAAAACAAATTAATAATTACATGGACTCTTTTGCGCAATTAAATTCACCTATTCAACTTCCTATAGAAATTGGAGAGGAAAGATTATTATTACCACCAAATTTAGATAATAAAAAGTTGATAACTGTTCAGAGTTTATTGAGACCAATTTTAGAAAGGGGTAAGGCTAATGCTAACTTAGAGAATAGAGATTGGACTGAACCTTCTCTTTGGCCAGATTGGACTTTATCGCCATTAAAGGCTAAATATGCTGTAATTGCTGAAATTGTGGCCAATTTATTAGAAAATGCATTTAAATACGCCCAAAAAGATGCTGATATTGGACTCACCATTATGAGTAAAGGTCTGTGCATATTTGATGATGGTAAAAAAATAACCAAAATTGAAAATGAGAAAATTTTTCAAAAAGGCTTTAGAGGATCTGCTGCTAAGAAGAAAGATGGCACTGGTGTTGGACTTTTTTTAGCGAGGAAATTAGCAAAACAAATTGGAGGAGAGTTGAGATTGCTTGAAAACTCCTCAATTAATGATATTAAGGAATTAAAAAACCTTAAGAAGAAAAATATTTTCTATTTAGAACTTCCTATAAAAGAATTGCATTCATAAATAACATTGCAGTTTCGACTAGTACAACACTCGCACCGCAGGCATCTCCATTGAAGCCTCCAATTTTATTCCCAAGTATGTTTGGAATAGAATAACTAAAAAAAATACCAATCAAAATTAGAAATAAAAAATTAATAAATATTGCTTGGGATGTAATTGAAACAAATTGGTATACGATGAAAATTAAAAGAAAAACAATGGAAATCAAAGATTCTTTTTTAAATCCATTCCAAAACTTTTTGTGACTAATAGATTTTTTCTTATAACTCATATAATTAAACTTCTCTATAAAAAATAAATTTGAAAATCTTCCCCAAAATAAGCATATTGGCAAAACAATAATTATTTGGTTTTGAATTTTGAGTATGCAAGCAATCTGAATTAAAGTTATAAAAACTAAAGATTGAACACCAAAGGATCCAACTTTACTGTCTTTCATAGCTTTTAAACGTTTCTTTTTACCCGCAAAAATACCATCGAAAGTATCCATTAAACCATCGATGTGTAGACCCCCTGTAATTAAATATCCTGAAGCCAAACAAATTAAAGCAGACCCATAAATGGGCCAAGAGTTTACACTTAAAAAAATAAAAATATAACTCTGTATTGTTCCAATAAAAAATCCCAAAGGCGGCGCAAATTGTGCAATATTTTTAAATTCGGGATTAATTAAAGGTATCTTTGGAAATGTCGTATAGAAAATCCAAGATCCTGCCAAATTTTTTATTAAAGATTTTTTGATGAGATAAAAATAGATTCAATATTAAATAATACGGTAGATTAATACAAAAGGATCAAAAATTTTTATAAATTATCGTGTTTGAATTTGAAATTAAATCGAATTGCATTAATACAGAGGCAAGAACTGGTATATTTCATACCCCAAATGGTCAGGTAAATACTCCAAGATTTATGCCTGTGGGAACTTTGGCAACGGTTAAAGGAATTTCATCTAAGCAATTAATCTCTACAGGATCAGAAATGATTCTTTCAAATACCTTCCATCTTCATCTGCAACCTGGAGAAAAACTAATTAAAGAATCTGGTGGAATACATAAGTTTATGAATTGGGATAAGCCTATTCTTACTGATTCAGGTGGATATCAAGTTTTTAGTTTGGCCAAATTAAATAATATTTCTGATAAAGGCGTGGAATTTAAAAATCCAAGAGATGGTAGTCATGTATTTTTATCACCTGAAAAAGTAATGCAGATTCAAATGGATCTTGGTTCGGATGTCGCGATGGCTTTTGATCATTGTCCTCCGCACACAGCTAACGAAAATGATATCGAGGACTCTTTACAAAGAACTCATTCATGGTTGCAAAAATGTGTTGAGACACATCAGAAATCAAATCAAGCATTATTTGGAATAGTTCAAGGTGGTAAGTATCCAAGATTAAGAGAGCATAGCGCAAAATTTACTAGTTCTTTTGATCTCCCTGGAATAGCAGTAGGAGGTGTCAGTGTTGGAGAGGCAGTCGAAGAAATACATTGTGTAATTAAATACGTCCCGAAATTCTTACCAATTAATAAACCAAGATATTTAATGGGAATTGGCTCTCTAAGAGAAATTTCTTTAGCTGTTGCAAGAGGATTTGATATATTTGACTGTGTTTTGCCTACAAGACTAGGAAGACATGGGACTGCATTTTTTAATGATGAAAGATTGAATTTGCGAAATGCTCGATTTAAAAATGATTTTTCTCCAATAGATAAAACTTGCAAATGTGAAACTTGTAAATCTTATTCTCGTGCATACTTGCATCATCTAGTTAGAAATGATGAAATATTAGGCCTAACGCTTATAAGCCTACATAATATTTCTCATCTAATTCGATTTACAAATGCAATTGCTAAAGCAATTAAAGATAATTGTTTTACAATAGATTTCGCTCCTTGGAAAAGATCCTCTATTGCTCACCATACGTGGTAACGTCTTAACATAATTAATTAATTTATTAAGAAGGTGCTCACTCTTTTAAATACATTCGCAGAATTGCCTGAAGCATACAAGGCTTTCGCTCCAACCGTTGATGTTCTTCCTTTAATACCTTTATTTTTCTTTTTATTAGTTTTTGTTTGGCAAGCTGCAGTTGGGTTTAAATAAAATCTATTTATGAATTAGAAGGGTATTTCAAGGGATATTGCATCACCAGAGTTTTCTACTGCACACTCAATAAAATCTGCAATTTTCAACGCCCTAGAGGCTTGTTCTCCATCCACTTCTGGTGATTCTTTACCTTGTACGCACTTAAGAAAATGTTCTAATTCTGCATATAAAGGTTCAATAGAGGTTGTGCTTACTTCCTCAACATATCCATCATTTCTATAAACTAATTCTCCATGCTCTGCTGTATAGGATTCATTGGCTTTTCTATGGATTTGTAGAGAATGATTTAAGAAGTCTGTTTCAACTAGGCCATTCTGGCAATGTGCGCTTAAATTCCTAATTTTTTTATGACTCATTTTGCTGGCAGTTAAGCTCGCAATAATATTATTATTGAAAACTAAAGTAGCATTTACATAATCTATTAAGCCATTACTATTTCTTCCGCCAACGGCGGCTAATTTCTGTATCTTTGAATTAACCAATTCAAGAACTAGATCAATATCATGAATCATTAAATCCATGACTACTGATACATCATTTGCTCTATCAGCATGCGGACTATGCCTTCTTGCTTCTAAAACAACAATTTCTTCGTTTTGAATTATTTTATTTAACTCCCTAAAAGCAGGATTAAATCTTTCAATATGACCAACTTGTAGAAGACAGTTACTAATCTTAGAGGCATTTATTAAGGATTTTGCCTCTGACTCATTTGCTGCGATAGGTTTTTCAATAAGAACATTAACACCTGCTTTAAGACAATCTAGGCCAACTTTATGATGGAGAAGAGTAGGGACAGCAATACAAATTGCATCAACTTTAGAAATGAGATCATGATAATCTTTAAACCACTCACATTGAAATTGCTCAACTGCTAATTTACCTCTATTTTCGTTTGGATCAGCAACCCCCACTAAATTTGCATCTTTTAGTAAACTAAGCACTCGAGCATGATGCCATCCCATATTTCCTATACCGATGACTCCAACCTTTACTGAGGATGAGGTTGGTTTCATATCTTATATTCCATGTATATCTTATTATCCTTCATTGGATGTCAATTTAAGCTTTTTGGCAGAAATATTTTTACACGATCAATTTTGGGACCTGACATTGAAATTATTTCAAATTTAATATTTTTAAAATCTAAACTATCTCCAATTTTTGGAACCATCTGAAACTTTTCAAGAAGAAATCCTGCGAGTGTATGATAATCAGCTCCTTCTGGAATAAAACATCCCAACTTTTTGTTGATTTCAATTATTTCTGCTTTGCCAGCAATTGACCACTTCTTGGAGAAATTATCCAACATTTTCATATCAGAATATACTCTGCTATTCAACATTTCTTCCCCAACGATTTCTCCAGTTAGATCAGCTGCAGTAATAAGTCCCTCAGTACCACCATGTTCATCAACAACTAGCAAAAATGGATTGTAATCTCTAACGATAGGTAATATCTCTTCTAATGAGCATGTCTCTATTACTTTTGTCACGGGCAAAAGGAAAGGCTCTAATAATGTATTTCCTTCCATTTCACTTTTAGATATTGGTTTTGCTAAGTAACGTAAATCTAAAACTCCCAAAACATCATCTAGTGACTCACCAATTACAAAAAAACGAGCATGCCTTGTTTTATCAACCTGTTTCATAAGTTCAGTAAACGTAATATTTTTTGGCAAAGTTACCATTTCAGATCTTGGAATCATTACTTCTTTGACTTGAGTATCTTTTAAAGCAAAAACACCTTCTAAGATATTTTTCTCATCAGGTTTTAATCCTGTGACATTATCTGTTTCTATTAATGTTTCTAATTCACCCGCTGATAATACTGAATTTAATGAATCCCATTTGTTGTTTAGATTAAATAACCTTAAACAAGCACTAGTAAAAAATTCGATTACAGACACAATAGGTTGCATTCCTTTGCGAACTGCATCAAAAACTGTAGTTAATCTCAAAGCGGCTGACTCAGGATTGTTAATTACTAATGCTTTAGGTATAAGACCGGATATTAGGGTAACAATAAGTACAGTAAATAAAAACAATAAGAGATCATATATTCGATTTGAAAATTTATTTAAGTTCCAAAATTCATTAGCCAAACCCTTACTTAGCCAGCCAATAGCTATAAGAGAAATTGTCACGCCAAATTGAGATGCTATTAAGGAAGATCTGAATCTTTTTTGAATTTTTAAAATGGAAAATGCTCCTTTTCTTTTCTCTTCTATCAGTCTTAAAACTTTACTTGGCCTTATTAATAAAAATGAGAGTTCACTTGCAGCAAAAAAAGCAGGAAATATCAAAAGTAATAATAGTAAAGTTATTTTCATGCAATAACAAATTAGTGATGGGGGTGGCGAGGATCGAACTCGCCTAAGCCAAATTATGAGTTTGGTGCATTCACCAGATTGCTACACCCCCAGATTTTGCAGTAATGATTAATTACAATCAATTTACATACAATATAAAAATAATATTTCAAAAAGCACCAACTTAGTAAGTTTTTGTGAGATTTCTTTTTTTTCTCCTAATCTTGAAATATAAGCTTAACTTCTATTAATGAACAATTTCTCGCAGAAGAATAAATTAAATAAGGAGAATTTGTTAAAACTTTTAATTGAAAAATCTTATAAGAAAGGAAACTTTACTTTGGCATCAGGTAAACAAAGTGCTCATTATCTAAATTGTAAACCTGTATCTTTAAATGGAAGAGGGTTGCAATTAATTAGTAATTTGTTTTTGGAGTTAATGGATCCAAGTTCAAAAGCTGTGGCTGGGTTAACTTTAGGAGCCGATCCTTTAGTTAGTGGTTTAATCGTAACAGCTGCTTCTAAAGGATTATTAATAGATGCTTTAATCATCAGAAAAGAAATAAAAGAATATGGAACAAAGGCTGGCTTAGAGGGGCCTACCTTAAAAGAAGGAACTGTAGTAACTGTCTTAGAAGATGTTGTGACTACTGCTGGATCAGCTATTAAAGCAATTAATAAGTTACGAGAAAATAATCTTTTAGTTAAAGAAGTTTTGTCTATTGTTGATAGAAGAGAAGGAGGATATGAGGCCTTAAAAGAACAAAATATACAATTAAAAAGCTTATTTTCAATAGAAGACTTTCTATAAATAATGTCAAAAATTAAAGAAAATAAAGAACAATTTTGGCTTGAAAAATTTGATTGCTTTTCTGTTACTGGAAAAGATAGTAAAAGATTCTTAAATGGAATAACTTCAGGAAATATTGTTGATTTAAATAACAAGGTTTTAAAATCTTGCTGGTTATCCCCAAATGGAATTTTAAAATCATTACTTGAAATTAATTGCTCAAAAAATGAATTAAAAGTAATTGTCTTAGTAGGAAATACAAGTGAGATTAGAAAATACTTTAATGACATTATTTTTCCGTCTGACGATGTTTCACTAAGTGATACTTTTTCAATAAATAGACTTCAGCAAGTTGATGATATGAATTCTTGGAGAATCACTCAACCTATTTTTTTTACAAATGAAGATAAAAAATATGATTTTTATAAAAATAATACAAATTCAATGAATACTAATGACTTGCAATTGTGGAAGATTAATCAGGCTATACCATCTTTAAATAGTGAAATTAATGGAAAAAATAATCCACTTGAATTAGGATTAACAGATCTTATAGATTTCAATAAAGGTTGTTATTTGGGTCAAGAAACAATGTCAAAAATTAAGAATGTTTCTTCTTTAAAGCAGGAGATCAGAGTCTGGACGGCTAAAGATAAAGATTTGAATTTACAATCTATGAATAAAATTCTTTTTAATAATCAGAATAAAGAAAAATCGGTTGGTTATATTACCAGCATTTATGAATTGGACTCTCGAATAATAAAAGGCTTGGCAATGATAAAGAGAAAATATTTAGAGAAGGAAAATACTTTTTTCTCTGATAATTTTGGTCAAATTTCATTAGAGAAATCTGTAGGTTCAACTTTTCTTTAATTAACCTTTTCATGTTTTTTGATTAACCACTTCGCGATTTGAAGTGTAGCCAAACAGTCATCTCGATTATATTTAATTATTTTT
>QCUF01000004.1 GCA_003210825.1 Prochlorococcus sp. AG-676-P15-1
TGCACAAATAGGTGATCCAACAGGAAAAAATAAAACAAGAATTCAATTATCCGAAGAAGAGGTTAAGGAAAATTCAAAAACATATTTGAATCAACTTGGGATGGGTAAATCATCTGATAAATCTATTTTAGATTTTGATTCAGAAGATAGGATTGAAATTAGATATAACAGTGAGTGGTTAAAAAATCTAAATCTTAATTCAATTATTGAATTAATGGGAAGCGCTACTGTTAGCCAGATGCTCGCTAAGGAAGAATTTAATAAGAGATACAACTCTCAAACTCCAATTGCATTGCATGAATTTTTATATCCATTACTTCAAGGCTATGATTCAGTGGCAGTTAATTCAGATATTGAACTTGGTGGCACAGATCAGAAATTTAATATTGCAATAGGAAGAGATTTGCAAAGACACTTTAAACAAGAACCACAATATGGAATATTGCTTCCAATTTTAACTGGATTGGATGGAATTAAAAAAATGAGTAAATCAGAATCTAATACTGTTGGCTTGAGCGAGGATTCACTATCAATGTATTCAAAACTAGAAAAAGTTCCAGATAATATTATTCCATCCTATTTTGAATTGCTTACAGAATTAGATTTAACTCTCATTAAAGAAAATAATCCTCGAGATTTGCAAAGACGCATGGCCTTGGAAGTCACGTCCCTTTATCATGGAGAAGAAGAAGCATTAAGAGCACAATCTAATTGTGAAAAACTTTTTTTAGGACTTAAAGAAAAAGTTGGAGATATTCCAATAATTTCTTTAAAAGAAATAGTGTTTCCTGTGAGATTTTTTTATTTGTTAAGCTCATTAAACTTATTTAAATCTAGTAGCGAATCAAAAAGATCAATTAAAGGTGGGGGTGTAAAAATTGATAGTTATAAATTAGTAAATCCAGATCTTGTTTTTGATTCAAAAGAGGATTTATCAGGCAAAATATTGCAAATTGGCAAGAAAATAATTAAAAGGTTTGAGAACTAAAATTAAATGAAGAAATTTAATACAGAAGGAAAAATAATATTAGCTATTGATGGATTAGATATATTTCAAGCAAAAGTATTGCTAGATAGATGTCCCAATATTAAATGGGTAAAAGTTGGCTTAGAACTTTTTACGAGGGAGGGACCTAGTGTAATAAAATTTTTGAAAAATTTAAATAAAAAAATATTCTTAGATCTTAAATTTCACGATATTCCTAATACTATGAGCGCTGCTTGTTATGAGGTGTCCAAACTAGGAGTTGATATTATTTCTGTTCATGCTTCAGCAGGTTCTAAAGCTCTTACTGCATCAAAAAAGGCATCTTTAGAAGGAGCAAAAATAGCTACTGTAAATGCTCCTTGTGTTATAGGGATAACTGTTTTAACTAGCTTATCTAGTGAAGAATTCCAAACTGATCTTGATAGAAAAAACTCGATTCAGGAAAATGTTATCAGGCTTGCAAAATTGTCTTTCGATGCTGGATTAGATGGATGCGTTTGTTCTCCTTTGGAGGCAAAAATATTGAGATCAATGTATAAAAATAATTTCGAATTAATTACACCTGGTATTAGAACAAATATTCAAAAAAAAGATGATCAAAATAGAATAATGACTCCTTATGAAGCAATGAGTAATGGAGCCTCTAAATTGGTTATTGGAAGAGCTATTACGAAAGCTAAAGATCCCAATAAGGCTTTTTTGGATATCTGCGAGTCTATTTCTTAATATCATTTATCTTTGATTCTTCTCCTTTAAATAATCTTCTAATATTTGTCCTATGCTTCCAAATAACTAATATTGATACAACTAAACTAATCAAGAAGTAAGGATGATTAGTAGATCCAATATCCAAAAACATCAAAAATGGTAAAAAAATTGCAGCTGTGATACTCGATAAAGAGACAATCTTAGATTTTGCAAGAATTATTAAAAAAATCCCCAGTGATGCAAATCCTACTTTCCAAGAAAGAGCAATAAACATTCCTAAACCTGTGGCTACTGCCTTACCACCTTTTCCTTTTAACCATATTGGCCATATATGTCCTGAAATAGCAGCAATCCCTGCTAAAACTTCAAATAAGTTTTGATTTGTGTAATATTGAGCAATTTTAACAGCAATAAGACCTTTCCCTACATCAATAATAAAAACAAAAAAAGCAGGCCATTTCCCCACATTTCTTAAAACATTCGTTGCCCCGGTTGATCCAGATCCTGTAAGTCTTAAATCAATATTTTTTAGAAATTTACCAAATAAGAATCCTGTTGGCAGTGATCCTAAAAAATAACTTATAGAAATAATTACAATATGCATAAAGGTTAATTTAGTTCAAGATCATCATAAATTTCATCATTTGAGCCTGCGAAGGCAAGCCATAATGGAAATTGAAGAATTGGTATTTCTACAGATGTTTCTGCTGCATCCACAATAATAAATGGCAATTCTTCATTAGCCTCTAATCTATCAGCTCTCTCTATAACGCCTTCTGGTCTTTCAAAAAGAACAATGCCACTATTTGGTCCAAAATCATCTCTTGTAAGACCTAAGGAATCTTGTAAAACTCTCCTCCACTCTCCTAATCTCTCTGGTTGAGAAGCCAATATTAGAGTTTGAAACTGGTCACCATACAATTCACCCAGAATAGCTATTAATCCAGCAGATAATAAAGCATTTTTTTGCCTTGAACCCCTGCTCTCTATGGATCCCCTTCCACCCATATTAAAAAACCAATCATCCATGACTTCAATATCTGATGAATCAAGGCTTCGTCTTAATTTCCACGGTTCTGAATAAAAATCAGGCTGTTCTATGAAATTTGAGAAACAACTTTTAATAAGTTGTTCATCTGGTTTAAATGTTTCAGATAAGGCAGGAACGGTAACCAATTCATTTTTGTTTGAAGCCTCTTTTTTTTCATCAAGAGGAGAAGGCTTTACAACTATTGGTTGTGAAACTAATTCTAGTTTTTCTACATTTTGTGAAAGGTTCTGTAAAGAGCCCGTTAAATATTCTTGGAATCCCTTTACTCTTTTAGCGATATTATCTGATTGACCCTTGAAATTTGATTCAATATCTTTATCTAATTCATTTTTTTTTGTTTCTAAATCTTTTATCTCCTTAACTAAAGAGATTTTTTTTGAAATAAGCTCGCTAAAGATTTCATTTGAAATATCATCTACAGATTTACTAGGTTCTTTGCTTACCGAAGTTACCTTATTATTTTGAGATATTTTATTTTTGATAATTTCATTTCCTTTTGCTTTTGTAGGTGATTTATTGATTATTAATTCCTTCTCAGGATTATTATTGTTAGAAACTTTATTATTAGTCATTTAATTAAATTCGTGGATAATCAAAATTTATTTTTAAGGGTTTTTAATTTCCAGAGATTCAACTTTCTTTATAAGTTCGTTTTTTAGTTGCTCTGGATTAAATATTATAGGTAATAAATGAGGGCTAGACTTTTCTCTAAAATAAAAAATACCCGGGATTATGGGGAAAAAGAATTTCCAAGAGATCCAATTTTTAAATGGAAAGGTTCTTATTTCTTTTCCAAGTTGCAAAACTACAAAATCTTCATTGGTGATTTTTAATCTTAAAGTAAATGATTGAAGAAGTAAAAAAAAGCTAAATGCTGCAAATACTATTGTGGGCCAATAACCAATATTTAGAAATAGGAGCATAAAACTTAAAACTATTAGGATTGTTGGTAATTGAAAAGATGGAGATATGGTTACTGGCTCAGTTACCTTTGATTTACTATTAAACATAGATTTATCCAAATAATATTTGTGTTAGGACTACATCCATTAAAGATACAGTAACAAGAGTCATTACCACGGCACCTGTTGTACTCGTTCCCACTTCTTTGGGACCTCCCTTAGTAGTAAGGCCATATCCACAGGCAATAATTGATATCAGTAATCCAAAAACTATGGATTTAATAATCATGGATGATAAGTCTGAACTAGTTAAGCTTACATTACCAGAACGAACAGAGGTCCAAAAAACAATAGGTGGAACGTTATAAAAAATAGTGCTCCAGATTTGCCCACTCCATAAAGCAACTGATAAAAACAAAAGACATTGTATTGGTGACATAATTATCATCGAAAGTAATCTTGGAACTACTAAATATTGGATTGGTTCAGTTCTTAACATTGTTATTGCTTCTATCTGTTCAGTAACTTTCATAGTTCCAAGTTGAGCCGCATATGCAGTAGCGACTTTGCCAGTCATTAAAGTAGCAGTTAGAAGAGGAGCCATTTCTCTTGCCATTCCTACAGCGAGTAAGCCCCCTATTTCACTTGAAACCCCCATACTTGTTAGTTGAGAAGCTACCTGAATATTAAAAACTGTACCTGCCGCAATGCCTGTTATTAAAACAATTAGTAAACTTCCAGGACCTGATTCCATAAGCTGTTCAAAAAGATCGTTTTTTGAAACTTTACCTTTAAATATATAATTAATTGCTTGTCCTCCAATTATGAGGCTACTTACAAGTCTTTTAAAAAACTTTGGATAATACATGTTTTTATATTAGTTGGTTAACAATTTTTGATCCCACTTTCGCATTATAAATAGTCCAATTATTACTAATAAAGAGGGTATAAAACCTATACACAATCTAATGGTTAATTGAGCTAAAGATGATTGTTCAATAATATTTAAACTGGAATTGTCCACAAAACATGATTGATAACCAGATATATATAATAATAAACCTAATACTTGAACACTTAGTCCGATGCCAATTTTCTGAATAAGAACCATCCAAGCAGTATAAAGTCCTGCTGGTTTCTCTGGATCTTCATCTATTGCATCAGGAAGTAGTGACCAAGGTATCAAGTACGCTGTTGAAGCTCCTATTCCAATTAAACAGATTATAAAAATTAAAATTATAAATAAAATAAGGTTATTAAAATTAATGAAAAAGCCATCTTCTAGAGATGAAACTTTCGATAAAGAAGGTAAAAATAATGCTGCTGTACATGAAACGATCCAAATAATTGCACCATAGTTTAAAGCTGAAATTCTGTTCAACTTATTTGAAACTCTGGCCCATATTTGCAATCCTACAAGTGCACTTATTTGGAAGGGTATTGGCACCCAGTTAGCAATTTCTGAAGGCACATTGAGAACATCCTCTACATAAATTAACGCGACTGTTTGCATTAACTGCAAGGCACACCAAAGTAAAATATAAAGAGAAATTACTTTGAGAAATTTTTTGTTATTAAATATTCGTTTAAATTGAAGTTTAATTGGTTCAGCTTTCCCAGATGGTCGCCTAGCTTTTTTTGCATATGGGGCTAGTCCCCAGCAAGATATTAAGGTTGTTATTACTGCTATAAAACCGCTAATTTTGCCCATTAAAAAATATTCGTTATTAGCTAATCCTTCTGAATTTAAAACCACTCCAGCTATTATTAAACCAGTTAAACCAGCTATTATTGAGCCTGTAAATCTCGCGGCATTTAATCTCGTTCTAATAGAAGTTTTTTCTGAGATTTCTGTAGATAGAGCAGCGAAAGGAAGATTAATACTCGTATAAGCAGTCATAACTATTATTGAGATCAACGTATAATAAATAGTTTTGTTTATTACAGGTCCTGAGGGGATAGACCAAATTGCCGCCAAAGAAAGCCCAAGAGGCACTGCAGCAAATAGCATCCAAGGGATTCTCGGCCCCCATCTTGACTTTGTCCTGTCACTTAACCAACCTATCAATGGATCGTTTATTGCATCCCATATTTTTATCAACATTAGTAGTGAACCTGCAATTAAAACTGGTAAACCTGCTGAACAGATAAAGAATCTAAAAAGGAAGAATCCAAATTGTGTGGCGGCTAAGCCTGTTCCTGCATCTCCAAGACCATAAGAGAGCATTAATCTTGTTCTTGATCTGGTTATATTTTTTGAGTGTGAATTTTCCAATCTTTTTACTTAGTTGATTGTTTGATAATGTATTATTGCAAAGGTAATTCTATTACTTATTGCGGGCGTGGTTTAGTGGTAAAACCTCAGCCTTCCAAGCTGAAGATGCGGGTTCGATTCCCGCCGCCCGCTTTTAAATTATATTATTTTTCGTTCCAAATACTTCTTCTGAAATAATTAACACCGAACTTCTATTATCTACTTTAATAAAAGTATCGGAAATGGGGAAAGGTTTAATTGTCCCAGACTGGTTTGTATCAATAACTTTGAACCATTTACTTTTAGATTTTGGAAGGTAAAAATCAATACTTTTTGAATATGCATTTAAGCCAGCCCAAATTAAAGGATTTCTCCCCCCTTTATTGATGCTTAATGCAACTGTATGTGACCAACTACTCCAATCTGGGCTTTCTAACTTAGCACCATGCCAATGGTAATTTACTAAATTGTCAATTTCCTTTTTATTTGTTGAAGAAATAGGATTAAAAAAATTAATAAATTTTTTTCTTATTTTTATTAAATACTTTAGATAATTTAATAGTTCTAAATCTTGTTGATTTTCATCCCAATTCATCCACCCCAAAGAATTATTTTGGCACCAAGAATTATTATTACCGCCTTGAGATCTTCCAATTTCATCACCCATTAGCAACATAGGAACTCCTTTTGAAATGAATAAGCTAAAAAGTAAATTTTTTTGTTGCCGCTTTCTTAATTTTTTAATTAATAAGTCTGATGTAGGTCCTTCCACTCCATGATTCCATGAATTATTGTGGTTATCTCCATCTCTATTTTGTTCTTTATTTGCGAAATTATGTTTTTTGTTAAAAGTAACTAAATCTTTTAATGTAAATCCATCGTGAGAAGTTATAAAATTTATAGACTTTGGTAAAAAATTATTTTCTTTGTAATGTGATGGACTACCTTTGATTTTATCACTCATGTTCCAAGCAGTATCTTTATCTCCTTTCCAAAATCTTCTTAAGTCATCTCTGAAATGTCCATTCCATGTAAATGTTTTCTTAGATGGGAAATCGTTTAATTTATATAATCCTCCACAATCCCAGGGTTCACTAATAAATTTGATATCTGCGAATTCAGGATCACATTCAATATCATCAAAAATTGGTGGATTCTCAAGAGGTATGAGATCTTCACCTCTAGATAAGGCAATACCTAAATCAAATCTAAAACCATCAACACCTAATTCATTTACCCAGCATTTTAATGACTCTATTATTAATTTTCTAACTAGTCCTCTGTTTGCTGCAATTGTATTTCCACATCCAGAGACATCCTGATAATTTTTATCTTTATCGATGAAATAGTAAAGATTTTCATCTATCCCTTTCCAAGATATAGCTGGCCCTTGAAAATCACCTTCAGAAGTATGGTTATAAACCACATCTAAAATAACTTCAATATCTGCTTTATGGCATTCTTCAACAAACTTTCTAAATTCTTCTCTATTTTCTTTGGCGGAATTATTCGAAAGATATTGAAAATGTGGAGTAAACCAGTTAATAGGACTATATCCCCAGAAATTTTCTAATCCATCAGGAGCATCATTTGGATCAAAACAAAATACCGGAAGTAATTCAATACTTGTGATACCAAGTTCTTTTAGATATGGAATTCGCTTTAAAAATTTTTTAAAGCAACTTTCTTCCTCATTAGAAGATTGAGTAAATGCTTTGATATGCAGCTCATAAATAATAGTTTCTTTCCATGAATGTTTAGGTCTAGGGAAATCTTTAAAATTAAAAAATTTTCTATCGCAAACAACACTTTTTAGACAACAATCCATGTTATTTATATTGTTGAGTGTATTTTTTCTTTTGTATTTACTCCATCCAGTAATTCCTCTTGAACAAGGATCAATTAGAACTGTTTTAGAATAGTTTTTATTTAGCGCATTATCATTCTGTTTTACTCTAAAAGCATAGATTGAACCCTCTTTGAGATTATTTATTTCAGCATGCCAATAAGAACCTGTCTTATAACTATGATCTAATTTGAAGATAGTTTTAGGAGCAACTGAATCTTCGTTCTCGAATAATAAAATTTCTACATATTCTGCATTTGTAGCTATTAGAGAGAAATTGACACCTTCTGAAGTTATTGAACTACCAAGAGGCAGCGGTTTTCCCATCTTTATATCATTCACTGTTTCTTTATTTCGTTAATTTTTTTAATAAATGAACTACTTTAATTAAATAATTCACTTTGAGAATCATAAGTGCAAAATTAAAAAAAAGAATCAAATTTGATGTTTCACTCATTAATAATTTTTATAATAAAAAATTTAAAATTACTAATTGAATGACCTTTTCTTGGTTTTATGTTTATTCACAAAAAAGTTCGAATCCTCGGTTCAAACGCAAGAGACTACTGAATTTTTTGCTTTTAAAATGTAAAGAATATTCTTCTCATGTGCTGAGAAGGAAATATATCTGAAATTTAATAAAAAATAATAAATATTTGAAATTCTTAAATTAATTACTTTCAAATATAAATTTTTTCATAATCAAAAAACAAACTTTTTTTAAAGAAAACTAGTTATTGCAGGAGTTTTGCCCCTTTATTTTAGCTAAAGTAACTTTAAGTGCTTATAAAGATTTAAGATCTAACAATATTGTTGAATAGCTAAAAATGTCATTAAATTTTGTATAAAGCTTTGCGCCGCCGGCATTTTTGGTTGCCGTATTGGTATTTGCTCCATATGATATGCAAGTTCGAGGTAATTAGACTAGATTTTAAAAATCTTGTCTTTCAAATCTCTGCTATACAAACAATTCAATGAACAAAGCTGATTTAGTAAATCTTGTAGCTGCTCGCACTGAGCTCACAAAAACAGATGTATCTTTAGTTGTTGATGCAGCTATTGAAACGATTGTTGATTCAGTAGTGGAAGGCAAAAAAGTCTCCATACTAGGATTTGGTTCTTTTGAGCCAAGGGATCGTTCTGCTAGACAGGGTTTAAACCCTAAAACAGGCGAAAAAATTGCAATTCCCGCAAAAAGAGTTCCTACATTTTCAGCAGGAAAACTCTTTAAGGATAGAGTTCAAGGCTAATACTTTAATAGCTTATTGTGTCCTTAATTTAGGTGCTCTTTTTGAGCACCTTTTTTTTTTAAGAAAAAGGATTGATTATTTTAATATCATTTTTAATATGATTTTTGAGGGGGATTTTTATTAAGTGAATATTTTTAGTTACATGAAATTCATAAGTTTCTCAATACCTTTGTTTGTTTTATTCTCAAATCCTATTGTTGCTGATCAATTACTAACTAAATCGGAAATTTTAAGAAAAGCAAATGAATGCTTTAATGATTTGCAATATAAAGTATGTAGTAACTTATTTTTGGAAATTGAGAAATTGCAGTTAGTCGAGTCTGAGCAAAATAGATATAAATGTCAGGCAAGTATTCTTGGTTTACAGACAGAACTTATTGAAGCTTATTACTTTAAAAAGTTAAAGAAAACCAAAAATGGAATAATGCTTCCGTATGTGATTAAAAATTGTTAAATATTGAAGAAATTTTCAAATCTAGAATATTATTGATTTGTTATTTAGGTTGAAATGGTAAAAGGTTTTTCTGAAAGTGAAGTTAAAAAAGATAAACTTATTAAGGAATTTAAGAAAGAGAAAAAAGGTTTAGCTGGTTTTCTTAAAGGAAAAAAAATTACTTATACCTTACCAGGGAAAAAACAGATAAATATATTTGGTTCAGTTGTATTAGTGTTAAATATAATTCTAGTACTTTTAGTTATCTTGTATCTTAATAATCAAGTATTTCATGATTTCATCTTTAATGTCGGGAGATAGCTCAATTTTTTATCGAAAGATTTTTGGAAGTGATATATTTAAATTTTGAGAGGATATTTATGAAGATAGTTAGCTTATTGCTTCAAGTAGTTCTATCGATAATACTCGTGGGATTTTCAATATACTTTTTAACTGGTTATGATTCTGCTTTCGAGGCAGATCAGTCATGTCATTCTTATCTTTCTAATTTATCTAACCAATCTGGGAGTTTAGGCTGTGATCATGATACTGAAACTCATCAATGGATACTCTATGAAGCTCAGGATAATTCAGAACCAGCAAAAATTATCAAGAAATATAGGTATAAGTTTTTATAGCTTAATTTTTTTATAAAAGAATTTGGCGCTCAAAATTGATATGATCGCTGTAATTGTAAAAGTAAGATATTGATATATGCTCCCCTCTTGATAGATACCATTTTTATAAAGAGGAAAATCTATAAAAGAACCAAATGTTCCCCAAATTATTACCCAAGCTGAAATGTATAGGATAATTTTTACTGGATTAGATTTTTTTCCTTCCATTTTCAATTTATACCAAAGATTGAGGAAGTAACAGGTCTTCCTTTGAAAACTAATTCAGTTAATAAAAGCATTATAAAACCGATCATGGCTGCTCTGCCATTAACAAGTTCAGCACTACTATTAAATCCAAAAACATTTTTTACTTCATCACCTTGATTGTCGACCCACTTTGAATATTCACTATCAGTAGATGTATTATTTAAATTTTCATTTAAATTTTTAATAGGACTATTATCCGGATTATCTATAGGGGGATTTTCTTCTTTCATGAAAAATGTCTTTTTAATAATAATAGTGACTTAAAACAAATTTCATTGGATGCGAATTCAAATTTTAAAAAAAATTATGGTAAAAATAATGATCCATAGTATTTGAAGTCTTAAGATTAATTGACAAATAAGATTTATTTTATCTTTGGAGCAAATATCACCATTGGGGTTGATAATTGGCTTTTCAATAATTTTATTATTGTATATATTTTCACCTCCTAATTTTATATTGGAAATATATGCAAAAATGGCCTCTGAAATACCAGAATTAGGAGAATCATATTTAATTCCATCAGAGTAACTTTTTTTAATGGTAGAAATATATTTTCCAATTTTAGAACTTACTAAAGGTAATGTTAATAAAACTAATCTACTTGGAAGGAATGTTGAATAATCTTCAATTTTTGCACTAAAAAAACCTAGATATTTATACTGGTCATGTTTATAGCCGATCATTGAATCCAAAGTACTTATTGCTTTATATGAAAAGCCAAGTGATAAAGGTCCAGGAAGAAAAATCGAAAATTTGATAAAAATTGTTCCAATAAATATCCAAAAAAGCGGTCCAAAAATCCCATCAACTGAATTTTCTGTAAGACTTTCACTACTGGATCTCAAAAGATGTTCTAACGAAGATGTACTAACATCTCTACTGACAATTCTTTGAACTTTTTCTTTAACTAGTTGTTCAGTTTTTTGATCAGTTATGTTGTGGTCTATAAGAAATGAAATTTCTTTTACGCTCGAGATTAGACTTTTAGACGCTAAACAACTCGATAAGCCTAAGAAAATTAATATTCCAAAAATAAAATTGCTTTTTGATTGAATGAAAATTAATTCAATGATTTTACCGATCACAAAGCTTACCCCGATAGTGGATAGTGCAATAAATAATCCTCCCCAAAATAATATTCGCTTATTTTTACTGAAATTATGAATAAAAAAATTAGTTATTTGTTGAATATATGTACCAATTATTTGAACAGGATGGATGATAAACCTCGGATCACCAATTAACAGATCAAACCCAATTGAGCCAAGAAATATAAAAAATAAATTTATTTCAGCCAACTGAACATAGCACGAAGACCTTTCCCAACTTTTTCTATCTCGTGTTTAGAGTTTTCTTCTCTCAGTTTTGTCATTAGAGGTTTGTTATTTTCACATTCGTTCACAAAATTCTTAGCGAAAGTACCATCTTGAATATCTTTTAAAATTCTCTGCATTTCTTTCTTTGTATCACTATTTATTAGTCTTTTCCCACTCACATAATCACCATATTCTGCAGTATTTGAGATTGAATCTCTCATTTGAGATAATCCGCCCTTAACCATTAAATCGACAATTAATTTTACTTCGTGTAAACACTCAAAATAAGCTAGTTCAGGTTGATATCCTGCCTCAACGAGTGTTTCAAATCCTGATTTAACAAGTTCTGATAAACCGCCACATAGAACTGCCTGTTCTCCAAAAAGATCCGTTTCAGTTTCTTCTTTGAAATTCGTTTCAAGAATCCCAGCTCTTGTACCTCCAATACCCTTGGCATAAGACATAGCTAGTGATCTCGCATTACCCGAATAATCCTGTTCTACAGCAAATAGAGCAGGAACTCCTTGGCCATTCTGATATTCCCAACGAACAGTGTGTCCAGGACCTTTTGGGGCAATCATTACAACGTCGACAAAATTAGGTGGCTTTATTAGTGCGAATCTTATATTAAATCCATGTGCAAAACTTAAAATTTTACCTTCTTTTAAATTTGGTTCTATTTCTTTGATGTAAACATCTTTTTGGAACTCATCTGGAAGAAGAATCATAATCCAATCTGCTTTTTCACAAGCCTCAGAAACAGTAAAAACTTTTAATCCATCATTAATAGCTTTGCTTTCAGATTTACTACCTTTGTATAAACCTACAATTACGTCCATTCCACTGTCTTTAAGATTTAAAGCATGAGCATGACCTTGAGAACCGTAGCCAATTATTGCGATAGTTTTATTTTTTAATAAACTTAGGTCAGCATCTGTGTCATAAAAGAGTTGTGTCATTAGTTGTAGTTTCTTAACTTTCGATAGTTAATATTTTAGACATTAAACGTGTAAATAAACCATATAATTGCTCATTTAAAAATTAATATTTAAATATTAATCTTAGAAAATTAAAGCTAGCTTGCCTCACTTGGATGTGAAATTACTCTGTCAATTAGCCCGTAGTTTTTGGCTTCTTCAGCACTTAGAAAATAATCTCTATCAGTATCTTTCTCTATTTTTTCAAATGATTGTCCTGTCATATCAGACATAGAGTGGTTCAACATATCTTTAATTCTTAGTATTTCTCTGGCTTCTATTTCAATATCACTAGCTTGACGTTGTGAAGTCCCCCCCAGTGGTTGATGAATCATAATTCGACTATGAGGTAAAGCAACCCTTTTACCTTTAGTGCCAGCTCCTAATAAAAATGCTCCCATTGAGGCTGCAAGACCTACGCAAATAGTGACTACATCACTTTTAACGTATTTGATAGTGTCATATATTGCTAAACCAGCAGTAACTGATCCACCAGGACTATTTATGTAAAGATAAATAGGTTTTGTATTATCATCAGAATCGAGGTAGAGCATTTGAGCAACTAAGCTGTTGGCAATTCCATCATTTACTTCTTGTCCAAGAAATAAAATCCTCTCAACCCCCAATCTTGTGTAAATGTCTACCCATCTTTCGTATTGACTTCCTGGAAGTCTATAAGGCACGCTTGGAGTTCCTATTGGCATAATTTAAAAAAGTAGTTAGTTAAAAGTAAGGATTAAATATTATTTGGCAAATCTTTTTGGCTTGTGAGTATTCTATCAATTACTCCATAATCTAAAGCTTCTTGAGGATTAAGGTAACTCATCCTATCAGAATCTTTGGAGAGCTCTTCAATACTTTTACCAGTGTTGCGTGATAGAATCTCGAGCATTGATTTTTTGTTTTTTAACACCTCTTCTGCCCTTATTTGGATATCAGTTGCTTGCCCTCTAGCACCACTAATTGGTTGATGAAGGACAATAGAAGCATGGGGAAGAGCTGCTCTATGCCCTTTCGTTCCTGAGGATAAGATAACTGCCGCTGTCCCCATTGCTTGTCCTATACAAATTGTGTGAATAGGAGGTTTAATGTAATTAATGGTATCGCAAATAGCAAAAGCTTCTGTTTCAAAACCCACCGCATCTCCTGTATACCAACTAGTGCCTGTTGAATTGATATAAAAATAAATAGGTTTATCTGGATCATCAAATTCCAGATAAAGTAGTTGAGCTATGATGAGCTCGGTAACATCCATTCCTAATTGTCTCTTAGCGTCATCGTCTGAAAATAACGGTAATCCTAGGTATACAATTCTCTCCTTTAGCAGGAGTGAAGGTAAATCTGGTGGCGGAGTCCTCATAGCGGTATTTTCGCCGTAATAAGGAGCAGATACAGTCATATGTTCTACAAAATAGTTACTGGCATAATTCTAGCTAGATTTAACCCTGTGTCGCTGGAGATTTAAAAGATTTGTTTGACTCAGGATTATTTATCAATTTCCCAAAGACCATTCTTCCAGTAGGAGTTTGCAACGCACCAGTAATAACTATGTCTAATCTTTCTCCAACAAATTTTTTTGCATCATCAATTACGACCATTGTCCCATCGTCTAAATATCCAATTCCTTGCAATTTTTCTTTACCCTCTCTAACTATTTTTATATTAAGTGATTCTCCAGGTTGTACTTCTGGCCTTAAAGCTATGACTAAATCACTCAAATTCATAACTTTTAATTCTTTTACTTCTGCAATTTGAGAGAGATTATAGTCTGCGGTAATTAACGTACCTGCCATATCTTCAGTAATTCTTAGTAGTTTTTCATCTACCCCATTACCTTCATACTTAGTTGGATTTATTACAAGTCTCCTCCCATATAGTTCTCTCAATTCTTTCAATAATTTAAGACCTCTTCTTCCTTTACCTCTTTTTTCATTACTACTAGAGTCAGCTAAAGTTTGTAGCTCATCAATTACACTTTGGGCCACAATTAATTGACCCTCAAGCAAACCACAGCTTAATAAACCATTTATCCTTCCATCAATAATTACACTAGTATCAAGAATTTTTGGGCTTGCTGCTGGAATTATTCCTTCGTTTACTAAATATGCGTCAGTATTAGTAGGGTTAAATAGTCTTAACAATGTCCTTCCATGAGTATCAGCTAATTTATAACCAAGTGCCCCAAAGAAAAAATTACTAAGAATGGCTGCTAAAGGTTTTGCAAAAAATACTTCTCTAGGAAATGGAATCAACAATATTGGTGCAAGTAGTAGGTTTGCAACAAGCAATCCTAAAATCAACCCTACCGCTCTACTTATTAGTAAATCCGTAGGCATTGTACGTATTTGATCAAGGAATGTTTTTCTAAGCTGTAAAAATACAAAACCTGCTGCTAATCCAATAAAAAATCCTATTATCGCTAGCACAACTCTAAAACCCTCTACATTTGAGACCTGTTTAAGGATGTCTATTGGTAGAAGATCAACTCCAAGCCATCCTGATGCCGCTCCAGACAATACAAATAAAATTAGTACTAAGATATCCGTCATACATACAATCTACTAGGATTTATTAATTGAGTAAATAAAGATTTTATTTTTTAAGCTCCTATGTTGTTTTTTTTAAAGCTTAATATTTTGTTTGTTTTATGAATAATTTTCCAAGAAGTGCTTACGTACACATACCTTTTTGCCATAGAAGATGTTTCTATTGTGATTTTGCAGTGATACCTTTAGGCAATAAAATTGAAAGTTTAGATGGAAATGGTAGTAAAACGATAAAAGAATATTTGACCTATTTAAATAAAGAAATATTATCAATCAAACATAAATCCCCTCTTTCAACAATATATATTGGTGGAGGCACTCCTTCAATTTTAAATCCCTTGCAGATAAAAGATTTAATAAACCTTTTTAAGGACAATTACAGGATTGATTATGGTGCTGAAATTACAATGGAGGTTGACCCAGCCAGTTTTAATGAAGATGATCTATATGGCTTTATAAAGGCTGGAATAAATAGATTTAGCCTCGGAGTTCAAAGTTTTAATAATCAGGTTCTAGAACAGGCAGGAAGAAGACATTGCAATAAAGATGTAGAGAAATCTTGTTTTTGGTTAAAGAGAGCATATGATCATGGGTTTATAAAAAGTTGGAGTTTGGATTTGATTCAAAATTTACCAACAAGTGGTTTTAAAAAATGGCAAGAAGACTTAAGACAATCGTTAAATTTCCAACCTCCACACATATCAATTTATGATTTAAGCATTGAGAACGGAACTGTTTTTAAAAAATTAGTTGATTTAGGTAAAATATCATTACCAAATGATGATGAAGCTTTTAAAAATAGCGAGTTAACAAGTTTTATTTTAAAAGCGTCAGGTTATTCAAGATATGAAATTTCTAATTATTCTATCCCTGGTCATCAATCAAGACATAATAGAGTTTATTGGAAGGGTCTAGGATGGTGGAGTTTTGGTCAAGGGTCGACTAGTTCTCCTTGGGGAGATAATTTTACAAGGCCAAGAATTAGTAAAGATTACAAAAAATGGGTAACTAAGCAATGCGAAATCAAACTAGAGCATTCACTTGTTAACCAAGAAAATATTTATAAAGAATTGGATGAGAAAATAATGTTAGGAATGAGACTTAAAGAGGGCATCAATATCTATGAGTTATTAAATGAACAAAATTGGGATATTAAAAAGTCCAAAATAGCTTTAAAAAAGTTACAAGAAGAATGGAAAACGTTCCTAGAAAGTGGACTTTTGATTAAAAGGGGAAATAGATTTTTTTTGAGTGATCCAAAAGGGATGGAATTAAGCAATCAAATTCTTGTTTCAATGTTTAAATGGTGGGAAAAAATCAATTAAGCCTTTCAGATGCTACCCATTCTTTTAGTTTTTCCCTAAAAAATTTTTTACCATCAATAATTGGTCTACAAAATGGAGGTTGCTTGTCATTTAGTCCTAATAAATCAGCAGTAACTCTTATTTGTCCATCACAAAAGTTTCCTGCACCTATACCTATTGTTGGGATTTTCAATTCGGGTTGAATTTCCTTAGCAAGTAATTCTGGAATATGTTCTAAAACTATAGAAAAACATCCTAATTTTTCTAGTGATAAAGCATCTCTTTTGATTTTTTCGTAACTTTCTGAATTATTCCCTTGTTGTTTAAAGCCTAGATTCAAATAGCTCTGTGGAGTAAGCCCTAAATGTCCCATGACAGGAATCCCCATCCTTATTAGTCTTGAAATAACATTTTGTACCTCTGGATCAGCACCCTCAACTTTTACTGCTTTTGCATAAGTGTTTTTAATTATTTTCCCAGCATATTCCACTGCCTTGTTTTCTCCGCATTGATAAGTAAGAAAAGGCATATCACACACTAATAAGGGCTGTTCTTCAATTTCCTTGCTGAATCCTCTAGAGACTGCATTTGTGTGATAAATCATATTCTCTAACGTAACAGGCAAGGTCGATTTGTATCCTAAACAGACCATTGCTAAAGAGTCCCCTACTAGAACAATATCTGCTCCTGATTGCTCAGCTAGAGAACCTGAAATAGAATCCCATGCAGTTAATGCAATAATCTTTTGAGGAGTTTTTTTATATTTAACTAGTTCTGATGGCAACATAGAAGCAATGTATCTTTTTTTGTCAAAAATTGCTAGTATAATTTTGACTCGGCCTTTCGCGGTTTTAACGCCCAAACCTGGTCAGGATCGGAAGGTAGCAGCCACAAGGGATGCTTGAGGCAGGCGAGATAACCGAGTCACTTAATTTTAGCGATTATTCGATATCTTTTTTATTCTGCCTTAGTCTTAAAAATTCCGGAATATTGGTACCTGTCTCTTTATTATCAGAAATATTATAGAGGGGCTGATTAGACAATCTATTTTTAATCCGTTGTTGCTTAAGTGGTTGATTGGTTTCAAAACCTGTCGCAATAACAGTAACTTGTATTTCCCCTTCCATTGATTCATCTATAACTGCACCTACTATTATATTTGCTTCCGGATCTACAACATCATAAATAATTTCGGAAGCTGATGTCATATCTTCCAATGTCATATCTTTCCCTCCAGTAATATTTATCACACAACCTTTGGCTCCATCAATTCTCGCAGCCTCTAGTAAGGGGCTATTCATTGCAGCTTGAGCCGCCTCTAATGCTCTAGATCTACCTGAACCAATACCTATGCCAAGGAGAGCAGTGCCAGCCTCAGTCATTACGGACCTAACATCAGCAAAATCCACGTTGACTAATCCAGGACATGTAATTATGTCACTTATACCTTTAACTCCCATTCTTAAAACATCATCAGCATTTCTAAAGGCTTCTTGAAGTGGAGCTCCTGCAATTACGTCTTTTAAACGATCATTTGGAATCACAATAAGCGTATCAACGTTTTCTGCTAATCTAGCGATCCCTTCTTCTGCTTGACGCATTCTCCTTTTACCCTCAAAAGAAAATGGCTTGGTTACAATTCCAACGGTTAAAGCACCACTTTGCTTGGCAACCTCTGCAACTACTGGAGCGGCTCCTGTCCCAGTTCCTCCCCCCATACCTGCAGCAATAAAAACCAAGTCAGACCCCTCTAATGTTTGTTGCAGTTCATCTTTAGACTCTTCAGCAGCTTTTTGACCAATACTTGGATTTCCTCCTGCTCCAAGACCTCTTGTTAAGTTTTGACCTAGTTGAACTCTACGATCTGCAGAAGATTGTAATAAAGCTTGCGCATCAGTATTTAAAACTCTGAATGCAACACCTTCGAGATCGCTATCAATCATCCTGTTAACAGCATTACTTCCACCCCCCCCCTACACCAATTACTTCAATTTTGGCATTTTGACTTGGAAGAATGCCTTTTGATTGATCTAAGTTTGGATTGTTTCCGAAGCTCATCTCTAAATAAAATCAAATATTAGTATTGGATGCATTATGAACTCACTAAGCTGATATGTAGGATTTTCTTGAAGAAAGTCCTCAAATATTAACTTGTCAAAAATTAGAGTGATTAACCAAAACCCTTTCAAACACTGTACTAATCCAAAAAACTTTTATGAAATTTGTTTCCAATTATTAGGGTTTGAACACTTTAATTTTTGGATTGTTAGGGTCAGTTATGTCTATAGTATCTATTTTTTCTAAGATGTTATTTTCATTTATTTGTTTTTTTATATCAGTAATTACTTGTAATTGACTATCTATTATTTTTGGATTAAATCCTAACAATATTGTTTTCAAACTTTTTTCCTCTAAAGTCAAAAAACCACTTGGCGAGAAAGTTACTTTTATAAATTCAACATCGTTATATTTTTGGTAATTCAAAATTTTTGATAATGTTTCTCTAATGTTTTCTTTCCATCCAAAAATTTTACTAGGTAAACTTTTTAAATTACCACGATCTGAATATTTTTCATTTATAAAAAAACCATCTTCATCAACATAACCATTTATTTTTTTTCCTTTAAAAATCCCCTCGCCGTAAGCTATTGGAGTTCTTGTCTTAATTATAATTTTTAAACCAAAAGGGAAAATTTGTCTAAAAACTGCTACATTCTTTAGGGATAAATTTCTTTTTAATTCATTTTCTGTGTATTTGGTTTTGATAAATATCAATGGGGTTGGAAAATTTAGAGATGAGTTAGCAACTATATCGTTAATAGAAAATAATTCGCTACCAACAATAGAAATGTCTTGGTAACTAACTTTTTTTAAAATTTTGGAAGTTGCATAGCTTGTAAAAAATAAAAAGGTAATTAACAAAAAAAACCTTCTTTTTGCTACTTTTTGCTTATTCTTCACAAATCACATCTTGCTTTTTCCATCAGTTGATCCATCCACTCTCTAGCTCTCTCTGCATCGGAAAATGGAACATCCATCTCTTTCCCACCACCAACAAGTCTGAGCCTACACTTACCTTGAGATTCATTGGTCAAAGGAGCTTCGCCTGAGGTAAGGGCCATTAACTCTACTAGTTCAAGTTTCTTTATTGTAAAACTATCTTTCTCTTCAAATATTCCAGCTTCAAATGCACTCCATCTTAATTCACCATCTTTTAAAAAGGCTGCACCAGAACTATCTAACTTGCAAATTTCAGAACCACTAGCCCAATTCCTAAAAAGATTTTGCCTTCTTCTTTCTAGCCATCCAAGAGCTGTTAATAGAACGAAGATTAAAAGTAATGGTAACCAAAGTAGTCCATGCAACATTTGAACTTAAACTATAAATCTGATGATATATCAATTAGTTTAGCCACAAGTTGATCAATATTTAAACCTGAAGCATTCCAAATCATGGGAAACATACTTTTACTAGTAAAACCAGGAATTGTATTTATTTCATTCAAGAAAATTTTATTTGAAATCTTTTCTAAAAAGAAATCAACCCTTGCGAACCCGTAAATATTTAATGCTCTACAACTCCGAATAGAAATATCTTTAATTTGTTCAGAGATTTGAGAATCAATTTTTGCTGGAATAATTATTTGATTATCCATAGAATATTTTGAATCATAATCGTACCAATCTGTTGAATAGGAAACTTCACCAATTTCAGATGTGGAAAGTTTTAAATTGCCGATTATACCGCATTCAAGTTCTCGAACATCCAAACCTTCCTCGATAATAATTCTTGAGTCTATTTCCCAAGCCTTTTCTAAAGCTTTAATTATTTCTAATTTGGTTTTGGCCTTAGAGATACCAAGTGAAGAACCTGAATTAGCAGGTTTAACAAAAACTGGTAACTTTAATTTTTCAATAATCTCAAAAGATAAAATATTTTTAACATTATCATCACTTAGATCATGATTTTGGATAGCTAAATAGTTTACTTGTGGAATTGCTAGATGTGAAAATATTTTTTTCATTAATATTTTATCCATTCCAAGAGCGGAACCTAAAATTCCTCCTCCCACTAATGGTTTTTGGGTAAATTTTAATAATCCATGAATTGCGCCATCTTCTCCATTTAAACCATGCAAAAGGGGGAACCATATATCAACACCTTGAAATCCGATGTTGTTTAAAAAGTTTATTTCTTCTTTAGGTAATACTTGATAGTTTTCGGACGTCACATTTCTATGATTTTCTTTTAATAATTTAAGAGATTGATCGTTATCAAGCCAAACGCCATGTTTATTTATATAGAAGGCTTTCACCCTAAATCTATCTATATTTGTTTTAGAAATTAAGGCTTTAAAAACAGCCTTAGCGGAAGCTATTGAAACATAATGCTCGTTAGAAACTCCTCCAAAAATTATTCCAATACATTTTCTTTCTTTTTCAAACATTTGCAAAATTTACTTACAAATTTGACCGCTTAAAGAAAAAGATCTCGCTTCAGTTATTTTGACATTTATTTCATCACCAAATGAATAGTTAAATCCTATATCTTTTGGTATTTCTACAAAAGTAAGTCTGTTTGTTCTGGTTCTACCCATTATTTGTGAGTTATTTTTTGGATTCAAGCCTTCAATTAAAACACTTTCAATATTATTTAAATATCTTTGATTTCTTTTTCTAGAGGTTGTTTCAACTAGTTCATTAATCTCTTTTAATCTTTCTTTTTTAACTTCTTCAGGTATTTGATTATCCCATATCGCTGCTGGGGTATTTGGTCTTGGAGAATAGGCAGCGGTCATTACTTGATCAAAACCAATATCAGATATTAATTTTAATGTTTCACGATATTGGTTTTCTGTTTCTCCAGGGAAAGCAACTATTGCATCAGCAGTAATTGATGCATTTGGCATTAATAGTCTTATATTTTCAATTATTCTTTTATATTTTTCGATTGTGTAACCTCTAGCCATCAATCTCAGGATTTCATCATTACCGCTTTGGAAAGGAATATGAAAATGTTCACAAACTTTGTCTAATTCATAACAGGCTTTTATAAGTCTTTTTGAAAAATATTTAGGATGACTAGTAGAAAATCTTATTCTTCTAATTCCATCTATATCATGAATAAAATGAAGAAGATCAGTAAGGGTATTTTCTTTTCTCCCTTCTTTTGTTGTTCCAGGAAGATCTCGACCATAGGCATCAATATTTTGCCCTAAAAGAGTTACCTCTTTAAAATTATTAAGAGCTAATGTTTGTATTTCACTTTTAATTGCATCTGGATATCTTGACTGTTCTTTACCTCTAACAGAGGGGACAACACAATAAGAGCATCTTTCGTTGCAACCATAAATAATATTCACCCACCCACAAATAGAGCTATCTCTTCTCGCATTTGTAATATCTTCAGAAATGTAAGTTTCTTCAGTGGCAACGACTTGATTACCTGAATCAACCCTCTCTAATAGATTTTCAAGATTATTTACATGTTGTGGTCCCATAATTAGATCAATTTCGGGCACTCTTCTTAAAAGAGATTCACCCTCTTGTTGTGCAAGGCAACCTGCTACAACTAATTTTAATTTTGGAGTACAATGCTTTCTTTTGACTTGCTTTCCCAAAAAACTGTAAACCTTTTGCTGAGCACTATCTCTTATTGTGCATGTGTTATATAAAACTAAATCCGCTTTTAATTCATCAATAGCCCTGGAATATCCCATTTTTTCAAGAGTACCAGCCATCCTTTCGGTATCTGCCTTATTCATTTGGCAACCAAAAGTTGTTATCCAATAACTACCAATAGAGGAAGTTTTGTAAGAATTTTTTTCTTCTTTTATTGGTTTGGTTAGCACTTTGCTAAAAGTAATTAAAGATGTTGTTAATTCAAAATTATAATTTAAATAATTTTGGAGAAATATTTTTGAGGGCGAGCGAGGGGATTCGAACCCCCGAATAGCGGCGCCACAAGCCACTGCCTTAACCACTTGGCGACGCCCGCCTCACATTTATAAATTTAACAACTTACGTGTAAAATTTCATGCATATTTGCATCTTTAAAAAGATTTTGAAGTATTTTCCTATTTTTATACAGTTTTTATTAATGTTTTAAAATAAAATAAAAACAAACAAAATCTTGAGTAATTCCGGAAAAATAGAGGTTCTCATACCCAGAAGCCTTTGCGAAATAGAAAATGCTGATTCCCTCAATGTTGATGATGAAGATTTTGCTTCTGTTTTTGTTGCCTGGGAAAAAGGAATTGTTTCTGAACTAAAGCCGATAAAAATACAAAATAAAAAACCAAAAAAAATTCTATTTCCAAGATTTGTTGAAACTCATTCACATTTTGATAAGTCTTTTACTTTTAGAGAGTTTCCTAATTTTAAATCAAACTATCAAGAAGCATTATCAGTAAATTTAGAAGAGCATAAAATTAGAACTACGAAAAAAGTTTTGGAGAGAGCTGAAAAATCACTAAATCTTGCTATTAAAAATGGATATAGAGCTATTAGAAGTCATATTGATACCTACGAAAGTCAGGATAATAATATTTGGAATGAGCTTTTTAATCTACAGAAAAAATATTCTTCTAAGTTGAAATTGCAGTATGTAGCCTTAGCTTCATTAGAGTTCTGGGATACTTCTCATGGAAAGGAATTGGCAAAAAAGTTTTCTAGGGGAAACGGCATTTTAGGTGGAGTTCTTGTTCCTCCTTTTAATAAAGCAAAAATAAGATATTTGGTCTCTAAAACTCTCTTACTTGCAGATAAATATAAATTAGAAATTGATCTACACATAGACGAATCAAATATTGAACCTGGAGCTGGCATAAAAATTCTATTGGAGACTATTGATAGATTAGATATCAAAGTACCAATAACATGTAGTCATTTGAGCAGTATATTATCTCTAAATGATAATGAAATACTTAAACTGGGAAGAAAGATTGCCGAGAAAAATATAAAAGTGATTGCACTTCCTCTTACAAATTTCTGGTTGCTTAATCGTAAAGATAAAAGTACCTCACTCCATAGACCCGTTGCACCAATTAAGCAACTACAAAAATCATTAGTCGATGTTTCTATAGGGAGTGATAATGTTCAGGATCCTTGGTATCCATTTGGTAATTATGATCCCTTTTACTTAATATCTCTTGCAATGCCTATGCTTCAATTAAGTCCTTGGGATAGATTGACATTATCTTCCCTCTTTTTATCTCCCAGTAGATTATTAAAGTTAAATTGGGATGGCTTAGTTAAAAAAGGCTGCCCTGCTGATTTTGTGATTTTAGATGCTGAAAAGTGGGCAGATATTTTCTCAACTAATTTAAAAAGAGAAGTCCTTATAAACGGCGCATTGTATAGCTAATCAATTATTTTATATTTAGACTAAAAAATTAATTATTAATGTCATTAAGAAATTCAAAATTAATAGAACAATTAAAAAAAATTGATAATTTAGAAATTATTGAAAGGACTTCTGATGTAAAAAGGCTTTCAAAAGACTTTTATAATTATTCTCCAATACTCGAAAAAAGACTAGATGGTTGTATCGCTGACTTGGCGGTAAGACCTATTGATCAAAATGCAGTAAAGAAAGTAGCAGAAATTTGTTGGGAATTTTCTATACCACTTACCTTAAGAGGTTCTGGTACAGGTAATTACGGACAAGCTGTCCCTCTGTTTAAAGGCATTGTTATGCAAATGAATTGTTTAAATAAAATAGAAGAATTTTATCCAGAGACAGGCTTCGTAAAGGTACAATCTGGATGCTTAATGGGAGATCTAAATAAAGAACTAGAAAAATATGGAAGAGAATTAAGGTTGCTTCCCAGTACATGGAAAACTGCAACTATAGGAGGTTTTGTTGCAGGGGGCTCAGGAGGTATCGGATCAATTAGATGGGGATTTTTAAGAGATCCTGGGAATCTTCTAGGTCTTGAAGCGGTAACAATAAATAAAGAGCCTAAATTACTAAGATTTGATGCTCAAGAATCAGAACCTTTAAATCATGCGTAT
Organism: Prochlorococcus sp. AG-676-P15-1; assembly: GCA_003210825.1. Classification (GTDB taxonomy): domain Bacteria; phylum Cyanobacteriota; class Cyanobacteriia; order PCC-6307; family Cyanobiaceae; genus Prochlorococcus_A. The sequence goes on from QCUF01000004.1 coordinate 24,478, forward strand.
GGAACTAATGGCATTATTACTTCATTATTAATCTCTACTGATATAAAACGTAAGTGGTACTCAATAATAATTGACTGTAAAGAGTTAAATAAGACGATCAAAATATTAAAAACATGTACCATTGCAGCAATCGACTTGAAGCTTGGCGCAATTCTTGAAAAGGAAATCGTAGATCAAATGCCTAACTGGTTTAAAGGTAAATCTAAGAGTCACAAGATTTTGCTTCAATCAACGCTTGGGGGGGTAAAAACTATTGAATTAATTTGCAAAAAATATGAAGCTAATTTTTTTCTTCTTGGAGAAGAAGATAAATTAACAAATGGAATCTCTGAAGTAGTGTGGAATCATACAACCCTTCATATGAGAGCAAAGGATAAAAATTGGACATATTTACAGATGCTTTTACCTCTAGATAAGGAATTCGAATTAATTAATTCTTTGAGAGAAAAATGGGGTAAGAATATTCTTTGGCATATTGAAGCAGTTTCTCAACAAGGAGTCCCTAGATTAGCTGCGTTGCCCGTAGTAAAATGGCATAGTTCAGATCAAATAAACCAAATAATTGATAATTGTAAGCAACTTGGAGCAATTATTTTTAATCCACATGTATTAACTGTTGAGGGAGGTGGATTAGGAGTTATTGATTCTGATCAAGTAAAAGCAAAATTAAAATTTGATCCAAAAGGTTTATTAAATCCTGGTAAATTGCAAGGGTGGGAAGTAAAAGACGAGTTTAATATTTAAGACTTTTGATTATTTGCAAATTTAATAAACTCAGCAACTAAAAATATTGAGCCTGTAAGCACAGGATTACATTTTGGCCATTTTTTAAGATCCAAAAGATAGTTAAAAGCAAGATCTACCTTTTCAAACTCATTAATATTTAAATGATTTAGATCATTAATCTTAGAAAGATCATTTAATGTCCAACTTTCTTGATTAGGAACTGGGACTAAAAGTATATGATCATTTTCTTTAATAAGAACTTTTATCATTGAGACAATATCTTTTTGTATTTGCACTCCTAAAATCCAATAAACTCCTTCCAGATTATTAATCCAAGTTTCCCTTTCCTCTGAAAGGGCTTTTGCCGCAGAGTAATTATGAGCAGAATCAACAAGAATTTTTTTATTAAAACATTTAATTATTTCTAACCTCCCCCTCCATTTTGCATTCTTAAGTCCTTCCTTAATGGAGGATTCTTTAACCTTAAAGCCAAAATTAATTAGTTCTTCAACTACTCCAATAGCAACTGCTGCGTTTTGTTTTTGAAAATTTCCTTTTAAACCAATTTCATAATCATTAGGTAGTGATTCTTTCCATATGATTTTTGCACCTACTTGTTGGATTCTTGCTTTAATTATTTCCTCAACTTTAGCTTCTTGACGACAAGAAATAACAAATGCATTTTTTTCAATTACAGCTACTTTTTCTTTTGCAATTTTTTCAATTGAGTCTCCAAGATATTCTTTATGGTCCAAACCTATTTTCCCAATAGCAACTATTGGTCTAAAAGGATGGGCTGTAGTGGCGTCTAATCTTCCACCTAAACCAGCTTCAAGAATTAATAAATCTACTTTCTTAAAATCAAAAAAATTAAGTGCACAACAAATAATTTGTTCAAAAGGAGATAATTTATGGGTTGAAAGATTATTTTTTATTTTCTTAAATAGTCTTTCAAATTCTTCCTTACTAATTTTTTCTTTATTTACTCTAATCCTTTCACAGATATCTAAAAGGTGAGGAGAAGTAGTAACCCCAATATTCTTTTTATCTGTATAAAGAATGTTTTCTATAAAAGCGGTAATCGAACCTTTACCATTTGTTCCTACAATTTGAATAGCAGGTATATTTTTGCATGGGTCATCTAAATCTTTTAAAGCATTTTTTATTCTTGATAATCCTAATTTAATATTTTCCCTTTCTAATTTGGGCGAGAGCAAATTAAAATTCTCAATGTTTACATTTATCAAAATTAATAGAATTTACATCTCTTCAAAAATTAAATCTAACTTCTTTAAAAGTATATTGATCTCATTTCTCGAAATTATCAATGGTGGTACAAAACGAACCACGTTTCCTCCAGCCGGTACTAAAAGTAAACCTTTATCAAAAGCTTTTAATGTGATTGTTTTTGCATCTGTGTAGGAATTATTTATAACAAGACCTTGTATTAATCCAAGTCCTCTTACACCACTAATAATCTTTGGGAATTTAGCTGAAATTTTAGTAAAACCATCATTTAATTGATTTCCTCTTTCAAAAACGTTTTTAAGAATATTACGTCTTTTAATTTCCTCTAAAACTGTTATGGCAGCTCTACAAGCAAAGGGATTTCCACCAAAAGTACTTGCGTGATCACCAGGGGAAAAAATGTTCGCTTTTTTTTGTACCAATAAAGCACCTATCGCATGTCCTCCTCCTAATCCTTTAGCTAATGTGAATCCATCAGGTTCGATTCCTAGATTCTCATATCCCCACATTTTTCCTGTTCTTCCAACTCCACTCTGAACTTCATCAAGAATTAAAAGAGAATTATTTTGATTACAAATTTCTCTTAATTCTTTAAAAAATACTTTTTCACCAGGTATTACACCTCCTTCTCCTTGAATTGGTTCAACTAAAACCCCGGAGACTTTTTGGTCATTTTTTTTAAATTCTTCAAATAATATTTTTACTGAATCAATATCGTTATATTTGAAAAACTTAAAACCTTTAACCAGGGGTTCAAAACCTTTTTGATACTTAGGCTGACCAGTAGCACTTAAAGTTGCGATAGTTCTGCCATGAAAGCTAGATTCAGCCGCAAGAATAAAAGATTCTTTACCTTTGTGTACTGTATTACCATACTTTTTGATTAATTTAATAGCTGACTCATTTGCCTCGGCACCACTATTACAGAAAAAAACACTTTCAGCACAACTTTGTTTAGTTAAATATTTGCTTAATTCTTCCTGCTCTTCAATCTTATAAAGATTTGATATATGCTGAACTTTTTTTAATTGTGCAGATAACTTTTTTCTTAAGATTCTGTTGCTATGCCCTAAACTACATGTTGCTATACCTGCCACAGCATCAAGATATTTTTTCCCTCTTTCATCCCATAGCCAACATCCATTACCTTTCTTAAAAGATATATTAAATCTTGTATAAGTATTCATTAAAGTGGGAGCGGTCGGACTTGAACCGACATACCCGAAGGTGCCGCATTTTGAGTGCGGTGCGTCTACCAATTCCACCACGCTCCCAAGGCTCTTCACAAATAATTAACTTATTTAACTATAACAATATTTCATGTATTGACTACATTTTCTGTTTTATAAAAATGAGACATAGAAAAAAATAATAATACTAGATAGAAGTCTTAAATTGAACACATTAAGCTAGGAATTGAGCTGTAATACAATTTACGCTACATATTTGACACATAACTGTCTCAATAAAGGACTTGTAAGGCTAAAAATAAGAATTAGGCTTCACGGATAGTTATATTGTGTTATATTTCTTAGTAATACTATCAAAAATCATGTCAGGTATCAAAGCTAAAGATAAAACTCAGAAATTATCATACAAATTAGCGCCTTATTTATTCATTGCTGTGGCTATTTTCACCGCTTTCGGCTCTAACGGTGGTACATGGGTATGAATGATCAAAAAATTAGTGGATTAAATAAATATTGGTCTGTTCGTTTTTTGATATTATCCTTCATTTTTATTGGCTTCGTTTCACTTATCAACGTAGCTTAAATTTTTAAATAAAATCAAGCTGCTTTCATTGCAGATTTCATTTCTTCGTTTATGTCAGAACTTTTATAATTTGATTCACAAATATTTTTTGTTGTTCGTCTTTTAACATTGGTGCCTAATTGAGATAGTTTTAATTCAAAATTTTCGTAACCCCTATCTAAATGTTCAAGTCCATAAATACGACTAACATTCTTAGTTGTTAAAGCAGCAATTATCAGAGCAGCTGAAGATCTCAGGTCTAACCCAACTAATGTCATTCCTTTTAATTTCTTAACTCCATTTATTTGAGCTGTATTATCTTTTAATGTTATAGAACTCCCCATTTGATTTAAAAGATCAACATGATTCATCCTTTTTTCAAAGATTGTTTCAGTGATCTTAGATTTCCCTTTAGCTATAGTCATTAGAGCCATAAATGGAGCCTGTAAGTCGGTAGGGAATCCTGGAAATGGAGCGGTTTTTATATCTACCGCTTTAATCTCATTACCTTTTATTGAAATCGAATTTCCTTTTATTGTTATTTTACTGCCACTTTCCTCTAGCTTATTTAATACTGCTTCTAAATGATTTGGAATTATTGGAGAAACTGTGATTGAAGATGAAGTTGCAGCAGCAGCTATTAAAAAAGTTCCTGCTTCTATTCTGTCTGGGATTACTTTATGAGTGCAGCCATGAAGTTTTTGTACTCCATCAATAATTATTTTTTCTTTACCAGAGTCATAAATTTTTGCTCCCATTTTATTTAACATCTGACATAAGTCTTGAATTTCAGGCTCCCTTGCCGCATTTTCTATTACAGTTCTTCCTTCTGCTAAGGATGCTGCCATTATTAACGTTTCAGTAGCCCCAACACTTGGACAATTTAATCTGATATTTGCACCCAATAGTTTACTTTTCTTAACTAGTTTTGCTTTTACGACATCTTTGTCAATAATAATTTCTGCACCTAGTGCCCTTAGCCCATTTATATGTTCGTTGATAGGTCTTTCCCCAATATTGCACCCACCAGGTAAAGGTATTGAAGCTTCCCCAAATCTTGTTAATAATGCTCCAATACAAAAGAAACTGGCTCTTAATCCATTTACAAGTTCATATGGGAGTTCTTGTATGGATATATTCTTTGAATCAATGATTAATTGATGATCTTTACTACGTAATTTAACTCCTAAATTCTTAAGTATATTTCCCATTTTATCAATATCAGTCAGAAAAGGAACATTATCTAATATGGTCTTTTCTTCAGTTAGTAATGATGCCGCAAGTAATACTAATGCGGAATTCTTTGCACCACTTATTTTAACCTTCCCTCTTAAGGTATTTTGGCCAATAATCTTTAAATGTTGGGATTTAAGATATGACTTATTGTTGCTTTCGCAAACCATTAAGAATTTTTTTATTGGTTTAATAATGACAAAATAAATATAGTAAGTCCACCCTCTGTAACGCGATGAATATTAATAAATACTAAAGGGTGTAAATTTAAATGGCTAAGAATTAAGATTAAAAAAAATAATTGTTCAAAATATTAAAGTAACTAAAATGTATTTAATATCAAAATTATTTAAATCACTATAGAAAATATTTTTCCAAAAATAACTAGTAAAAGTAATGCTTTAGTTAAAAAATTTAGATCGTTTAAAAAAGGATCTAATACAAAAGATAAAGATTATTTTTGCATTGAAGGCACTCATTTGATCGAAGAAATGCTGAAGTCTGGCAATTATCCTTCTAAAATTTTAACTACTGAAAAATGGCTTGATAAAAACGAGAATCTTTATCAAAAGATTGATCAATCATTAATAATTGTCGTTTCAGAAGAGGTTTTAGCTTCAGCAGTATCTACAAAAAATCCTGATGGAGTAGCTGCTTTGGTGGAGATTTCATCAATACTAAATTTTGACTTTAATAATATTGAAGATGACTTTATTCTTGTCCTTGATAGGATTCAAGATCCTGGTAATATGGGGAACCTTTTTAGAACAGCTTTAGCTGCTGGTGTTAATAAGATATTATTAGCGGGAGGGGCGTACCCCTTAGGCCAAAAGGTATTAAGAGCATCTAGTGGATCTGTTTTTCATCTCCCATTTAAAAGATTTGATGGAGGTGAAGAAGAAATAATTAATTCTTTATTGTCATCATTAGATCAATTCTCAAAGAACGGGCTTCAAATAATTTCTACAAGTAGCCATAATAAAAATTCTAATAAATCTCAAAAACCGTATTGGGAAATTGATTGGTCTAAACCAACTGCACTTATATTGGGCAATGAAGGTAATGGTATTCATAAAAGAATACAAGAAGCTTTTAATGAAACAATTACTATTCCGCATAGTGAGCTTGTAGAATCATTGAATGTGGCTTGTGTTGCAGTTCCATTATTACTTGAACGAAAAAGAGTCGCATATACTTCTACTTCAAGAATATAAAAGTGACTGATCCAAATTTTGACTTTGATTTAATAGTAATTGGTGCAGGATATGGAGGATTTGATGCCGCCAAACATGCTGCAGAAAAAGGTCTTAAGGTTGCCATCATAGAGTCTGGAGATATGGGTGGTACTTGCGTTAATAAAGGATGCGTGCCTTCCAAAGCTCTTTTGGCAGCGAGTGGAAAAGTTAGAGAAATAGCCAATTATGAACATTTAGCAAAGTTTGGTATTCATGCTTCCCCTGTTAGATTCGAAAGATCAAAAATCGCAGATCATGCCAATAATTTAGTATCAAATGTTAGAGAAAATTTAACAAAAACCCTCAAAAGAAGTGGAGTTGAAATTATTTTAGGATTTGGCAGACTTGAAGGTAATCAAAAAGTAGGAGTAAGAGATAACAATGGAATTGATAGGATCTTTACCTGTAAAAATACAGTTCTAGCGACAGGTTCTTCTCCCTTTGTACCTCCTGGAATAACCTTAGATAATAGAACAGTTTTCACAAGTGATGAAGCAGTAAAACTTGAGTGGCTCCCGAGATGGATAGCCATTATTGGAAGTGGATATATAGGTTTAGAATTCGCTGATGTATATACCGCTCTAGGCTGCGAAGTTACGATGATTGAGGCTTTGGAAAATATAATGCCAACCTTTGATCCGGATATTACAAAAATAGCTAAGAAAAATCTTATTCAATCAAGAGATATTGATACAAAATCTAATGTATTTGCGACTAAGATCACCCCTGGATGCCCTGTAAAGATAGAACTAACAGATGCAAAATCAAAGGAAATTGTAGAAAACTTAGAAGTTGATGGCGTTCTTGTAGCTACGGGGAGGAGTCCTAATAGTAAAAATCTCAATCTTGATTCAGTTGGTATAGAAACTATAAAAGGTTATATTCCTATTGATGATCAAATGAGAGTTTTAAATGGTGAAAAAATAATACCTAATGTTTGGGCCGTTGGCGATGTTACTGGCAAACTTATGCTTGCCCATACAGCAGCAGCTCAAGGAACAATTGCCGTTGAAAATATATGTGGTGAGAATATTGAAATTAACTATATGAGTATTCCAGCTGCAACATTCACTCATCCTGAGATAAGTTCAGTAGGCTTATCCGAAAATGATGCTAAAGAAGTAGCTACTAAAGAGGGTTTTACTTTAGGAGTTGTGAAGAGCTATTTTAAAGCTAATTCCAAGGCATTAGCAGAATTAGAAAGCGATGGAATTCTTAAGTTACTTTTCAATAAAGACAGTGGAAAAGTATTAGGTGCCCATATCTTTGGGATGCATGCAGCTGATTTGATTCAAGAAATTGCAAATGCAATCTCTAGAAAACAAGATGTAATGCAACTATCTACTGAAGTACATACTCACCCTACTCTTAGTGAAGTAGTTGAGGTTGCTTATAAACAGGCAGCTTCTCAAGTTAAATAAATTGATTTGTTTATGGAAATACGACGTAGGCCACCAAATCCAACAGTCAGGGTAGAAAATTTAGAATATGCTGTTCCTCATAGAGAGGCAAAAGCAAAAAATATTCTTGAGGAAATTGTTTGGCACAAAGATACTGAAATCAAAAATTTTAAGAAAATAATCTCCCTTGAAGATCTAATAAAAAAACTTGATAAACTTTCTCCTCCAAAAGATTTTTTTCAAAGCATATTACATTCCAAAATTAAACCGGGAGTGATTGCTGAGATTAAAAAAGCTAGCCCTAGTAAAGGTGTTATTAGAGAAGATTTTAAACCAAAAGAAATTGCTTCTTGTTATGAAAGGTCAGGTGCCTCATGTATCTCGGTATTGACTGATAAAAGGTTTTTTCAAGGAAGTTATGAAATACTTCAAGATGTCAGAAGAGCAACTAATCTGCCTTTGCTCTGCAAAGATTTCATTATTTCTGCTTATCAAGTATATAAAGCGAGAGTATCTGGTGCTGATGCAATATTATTAATTGCTGCAATCTTAAGCGATGATGATTTAGTTTATTTGAAGAAAATTGCAGATAATTTAAAGATGAGTGTTTTAGTTGAAGTGCATGATGGTCAAGAACTTGAAAGAATATTGAGTTTGAAATCATTTAATTTAATAGGAATAAATAATAGAAACTTGAAGACTTTTAAAACTGATCTAAAAACATCAATAGGAATAATGAGTAAATATTCGGATATATTTTCAAAACATAATATTGTTCCTATTAGTGAATCTGGAATAAATAACTCTGATGATTTAAAAACTCTCAATTTGATTGGAATTAAAGGGGTTTTAATTGGCGAAAGGTTTATGAGGGAAAGTGATATTGAGAACTCTTTTAAGAAATTATTTAACTCAATTTAATTAAAGCTGGATATTTATGCTATAAATCTGAGTATTGTTAAGTTGTATTTTATATATAAATGCAGGTTGTAATATTAACTGGAATTCTTGCTGGATTTATTCATGTTGTAAGTGGCGCTGATCATCTTATTGCAATGGCCCCATCATCGATTACGAGCCCAAAAATTGCGGCGAGAAATAGTATCTCATGGGGCTTGGGGCACTCTTCAGGAGTAATCTTTTTAGCCTTTCTAGCAATTTTCATAAAAGATATTACCCCTTTAAGTAAATTTTCCAACTTCGCTGAATTTTTAGTTGGAATTTCTCTTCTTATTGTTGGATTCTTTGCGATAAGAAATTCTTTACATCTAAACCTTCACTCTCACTCTCATCAACATAATGGTGTAGCTCATCATCATTTGCATTTTCATAGTGAAGACCAAAAAAAACATAATAAGCATTCTCATGCATTGACAGGACTGGGATTACTTCATGGTTTGGCAGGTGGCTCTCATTTTCTAGCAGTTCTTCCAGCATTAGCTTTACCTCTTCCTAATGCATTTGCTTATTTAATTTCATATTTGAGTGGTTCTTTAGCAAGTATGGTTTTGTTTACTTGCCTAATATCTGTAACAACTTTAAATGCAGGTCAAAAATTTATTAGAAGGTTAATAGCTTTTGCTGGTGGATTATCATTTTCTATGGGCTTGTTTTGGGTCCAAAAAAGTACTTCTCTATTTTTGACCTAGATTATTTTTTTAATTTTTGAAGTAACTATTCCAATTACTTTTTCATTATTAATTAATCCAAATTTATTGCTATCGTCACTGAATTCAATATTATCCCCCAAAACTTCGATACTATTTTTAATGATATTTTTTACTCTTTTAATTAACCTGATATTTTTAAGAGGATGATAGATAATTACTATTTGACCAACTTTCAAAAGTGATTTGTTTTTTATATATTTTTTAAAAAAAACCATGTCACCTTCTTTTAAAGTAGGCAACATGGATTGACCTTTAACGGTTGCTATTTTTCTTAGACCAAAAAAAAATGCAATTAAATCGTAAAAAATTTTAAAAATAATTGAACTAGCTAGCTTTTACAAAAGCATCACTTCTACCTTTTGATTCCCAGAAGATGTTATGTATCTTTTCTACATAACTCATTAATTCTTCGGCTTGAGCAAGATCAATATTTACTTTACAAGCACTACATAATTTTGCTGCTTTCCAGATTGTTTCATGTAAATCTGGATAAGTTTCTAAGTGAACAGGTTTAAAATAATCTGTCCATAAGATTAGAATTTCTTTCTTAGTTTCTTTAGCCTGCTCTTCTTTAACTGCTACAAATCTGGAAAACGTATTACTGTAAGCAGCCCAATCTGCTGAGTCTGTGCTTGAAGGAGGAGTAAGCGCAATTAGCTTCTTCGTCATTGCTAATACTGCTTCAGCTGCGACTCTTGTAGAAGCGGGGTCGTAAACACCACATGGTCCGTCACAGTGAGCATGGACTTCCAATTTGGAACTTTTATTTAAAAGAGAATTGATTAATTTAGTTAACATTCGTTTTTTTATATTTGAATATATCTTACTTCTAGATTAACTAAATTGAAAAGTTTTAGATGTTATTTCTTACTTTAATTGACTTTTAATAATTCAACTTCAAAAATTAAAGTTGCATTTGCAGGAATTACATTTCCTGCTCCTCTTGATCCGTATCCTAACTCAGGAGGAATTGTTAATTTTCTTTTTCCACCAACTTTCATTCCTGCTACTCCTTCATCCCAACCCTTGATTACTCTTCCTGCACCTAATGGGAAACTAAATGGCCCTCTGCCAATACTGGTATCAAATTGGGTTCCGTCTTCTAATTTTCCGGTGTAGTTTACAGAAACTGTTTGCCCAGAATTTGCTTCATCTCCCTCTCCTTTAACTATTTCTACAATAATTAAACCACTATCAGTAGTTCTAGAATTGCTTTCTTCTTGTGTTTCTTCTGCCATAGCGAAAAGTATTGGGTTTGGATCTGATGGATCTAATTCAAATATATTGGTATTTGAAACATTAGATGATTTTGCAATAGGTGTTTTATTTACGAATTCAGTTTTTGATTCAGCTGCATTAACAACTTGAGGGGAGTTAAATTGACTAAACAGAGTTAATGAAAGGCAAAATACAAAAATCGTAAAACTAATTAAAACTTCTTTCACTTAATTTTAAAAGTTACTATTTCAATTCTACAGAAGAAGGTACAATAATATATCTTTTTAAAAGAATTAATTTAGAAATTTTATATTATTGATTAACACTCAAAATAAAAAGTTTAATAAGTATTTTTATCCATGCCTTGGAGGCATTTTTGGAGGAATTGCTACATCTACGCATTTTTGGCTGCTTTTTATGCCATTATCCATATTTATTTTATGGAGTAGAAGTGATAAAAAATTAGCAAACTTTCTTTGGGGGTTTTTCTTTATTTTAGTAAGTCATTCTTGGCTTTATGAACTTCACCCATTGACCTGGTTGGGTTTTTCATGGATATCAAGTTTAATTATTTCTATTTCAATCTTGTTTGGTTGCTCTTTAATAGGAGGAATATTGGTTTATTTATGGGGTCTTTTAGTTAAAAAAACTCTCCCAAAAAAAGAAATTTCTAATATGAACCCTTTAAGATTAATTATAAAAGTTTTATTGTTATCTTTTTCCTGGGGTATAGGTGAATTCATTCTTTCCCAAACGCCTTTTTTTTGGATAGGTTTAGGGGAAGGAATAGTTCCAGGAGATTTGTATCTTGCGGGATTAGCAAGATGGATTGGTGCAAGTGGTTTATGTGTAGTCCAATTAGTTATAGGTTTTTGGATATACCTAATTTATGAGAAATGGAAAAGAAAATATCATTTAAAAAAAACATTCTTATTTGGGCTTTTGATTCTTGTCCTTTTACATTTTCTTGGAGGTTTTACGAACCCAATTGAAAGAAATAATGACTATCCAGTAGCTCTATGGCAAACTAATATGCCCACAAGAGAAAAAACGAATTTTAAAAATCAATTTATAAATGATAAGTTGATTTCTGCTCAAAAAATTGCTCTATCAAATAATGCAAAACTCCTAATTACACCCGAGGGGACTTTGAATAATAATTTCAATTTAAATTTCAAAAGTAAAATAAGGATGTTGGCAGGAGGTTTTAGAAACTCTGAAAATGGCCTAAGAAGTTCTTTGCTTGGATATCAAATTGGGGATAAAACTTATTCATCTTTTATTGATAAACATAGACTGGTACCCTTGGGGGAGAAAATTCCAGGATTCTTAAATATATTTTCAAGAGGACTTTCGGCAGTAGGAGGTATTCAGCCAGGATCAGATTCAAGGTTTTTTAAATGGGAATTTACTCAGCCACTCGCAATAGCAATTTGTTATGAAATTACTGATGGATTTAAAATAAGAAATGCTGTAAACAGCGGGGCAGAACTAATAATTTCAGCAGCTAACTTAGATCCTTATCCAAGGAAGCTTCATGATCAATTTCTATCTTTGGCCAGAGTAAGAAGTATAGAAAATAAAAAAGATAATATAATTATTGCAAATACTGGTCCTTCAGGATTAATAAGTGAAGAAGGAAAAATAATTAAACTCTTTGATCCTAATACTGAGCAAAATGATGTTGTAAATCCTAATTTTTCTATTGAAAAAACTTTCTACACAACGTATGGGGAACGCCCTTTGTTCTTATTATTTTTGTTTTTAAATGGATTAAATTTATATTTTGGAAAATTCACAAATTAATCCTCCTCCTAATAAAATATCACCTTTATAAAAAACTGCTGCTTGCCCAGGAGTGATAGAGCTTTGGTTATCTTCGAAAACTAATTTAAACTTTTTAGTTATGTTGTCTTCATTTTTTACAGGAATTAAAATTCCTTTTACGGGTTCACTCCGATATCTTATTTGTGCTTCTACTTCTATTTCTTTTAAAGGTTCTTCAATTGAAACCCAGTTTACTTCTTTTATTATGGCTTCTCTTTTAAAAAGATCATTTTTATTTGCGACATAAACTATATTTTTTTGTTTATCTAAACTTTCTACATATAAAGGCTCTGGCCAAGCAATACCCAAACCTTTTCTTTGCCCAATTGTGAAATGTTGAATACCATTATGAGTGCCAAGAATTTCTCCATTAATATGCTTAATTTCACCCTCTTTAGGTTCAATATGATTATCAATAAATTTTTGCATAGATCCATAATGTTCAACTAAACACAGATCTTGACTCTCTGGTTTTTTTGCAGTTCTAAGTCCTAATCTTAAGGCCTCTTTTCTTGTCTCTTCTTTTTTAAGATTTCCGAGCGGAAGTATTAATCTGCTTAATACCTCTTGGGAAAGACTGTAAAGAAAATAACTCTGATCTTTATTTCTATCAGCCCCCCTTAGGAGTAAGAAATCCTTGAATTGGAAATTTTCAGAGTTTTTGATGTTCTCGCAAGAAACTTTTTGAACTCTTGCGTAGTGACCAGTAGCAATATAAGTAAACTCTTTTTGTTTAGTAACAAAATTGAGCATTTCTTCAAATTTTACATTTTTATTACACATCGAGCATGGAAGTGGAGTGAAACCGGATTCATATCCCTCAGTAGTCTTTTTAACTACTTCCCTTTCAAAAATTACTCTTGAATCCAATATATTATGATTAATTCCTAAATCTTCACATAGACCTGCAGCGTCAACTAATCCTTCGGAACAACAAGAGCCCTCTCCTTTCATTAACCAAAGAGTTAGGCCTTCAACTTTCCAACCATCTTCTATAAGAAGGGCTGCAGATAGTGAACTATCTACTCCACCTGAAAGACCAACAATTATTTTTTTTTGTTTTTTAGATTTATTATTTATAGAAGAACAGTTCTCTAATTTTTTATCCTTTAAAGTCTTTAACATGGAAATTTAAAATTTTGAACAGTTTTTAATTGCTTTGAACTAATTATGAAAGAAATTGGATGGCCAACAATTGACTCTAAACATCTGGTTGTTTATTCAAAGCAAATGTTGGATTTAGAGAATGAAATTTTTTCTCAAGGAATGCCTCAAGAGGCGTTGATGGAAAAGGTTGGAATTCAACTATCTAAATGGCTTTTGAAAAGAAAATCTCTTTTAAATAAAGGAGTAATAGTTTTTTTAGGTCCTGGCCATAATGGTGGGGATGGGGCAGTAATCGCAAAAGAGCTTTTTCTAAAGGGATACCTAGTTAAATTATGGTGCCCATTTCCTTTAAAAAAAACATTAACGATTAATTATGTAAATTATCTTACATCTCTTGGAGTAGAAATATTAGGAGAACCTCCAAATCCTGAAGGAAAAGACTTATGGATTGATGCTATTTTCGGGAATAATCAAAATAGAAAAGTTGATGAGGAATTAATTGAATTATTTAATAAAAAATTTAAAAAAGGGTCTGGTAAGGTTGTAAGCATAGATGTTCCAACGGGTTTATGTCCTGATTCTGGGAAACCCTTCTCAAAAAATGCTGTAAAAGCAAACTACAATTTAGTTATTGGACTAAATAAGATTGGATTATTACAAGACGCCGCATTACCTTATATTGGCGAATTACATCACATAGATATAGGTATATCGAGAAGTCAATTATGTAAATTAGAAAGTAAGATTTTAAAAATTACTTATCAAGATTTAAAAACAATTAATCTTCCTTTATTACCAAAAAATTCTTCTAAATATAAAAGAGGTAGAACATTATTAATTGCGGGAAGTGAAAGATATCCTGGGGCAGCACATCTAGTAATAAAAGGTGCTATTTCAAGTGGAGCGGGTTTTGTAGCAGCAATTCTCCCTGATTTAGTTTCAAAATTAATTTGGCAAGTTGAACCAGAAGCAGTAGTTGTAGGAAAACTTAGTAGCGATCCAAATGGAAATTCAATTTTATTCGATGCCTTAAAGAATATTGATTTTTCTAATTATGATTCAATAGTTATTGGCCCAGGAATTGGCTTGAATGAGGATGATTGGGAAAAATCAACACAGTACTTATTAGACTTTAAAGGTTTATTGATTCTTGATGCGGATGCACTTAATAGAATTTCTAAATCAAATTTGGGACCTAAATTTTTCTTAGAAAGAAAGTATGAGACTTGGATTACTCCTCATGATAATGAATTCATGAGGTTATTTCCTGAGATTGAGTGTACTAATAAAGTTGAACTAGCTATAAATGCTGCTAAAGAATTTGATATAAATATTTTATTAAAAGGAGCAAATAGCGTCATTGCCAATAATGAAAATGCATGGCAACTTTTTGGAACTGATTCTGAGACTGCAAGAGCAGGTTTAGGAGATCTTTTGTCTGGATTTATTGGTGGATGTTCAGCAATAGATCTGTCTTATTTTGGAGATAACATAAAGACTGAATCTTTAGCAAAATACGTTTCTTTACACTCTTTTGCTGCATCAAAGTGTAAAAAAGGATCAAATGCTTCTTCAATAGGGGACCGGTTATCAAAGTTAATGAGAAAAACAAAAACGAGGCTAATGTCATGAAAGAAACAATTATAAGGAGTTTTTTATAGTTTTAAACACATAACTATACAATTTATACCTGAAATCTGAAGCAGGTATTAAGTAATCGCGCTTTTTCACAAAAGTGTAGGAAAGTTTTAATACCTCAATCTAGGTAAAAAATGGCTGCATCAGCAACAACATCAACTGAACCCCAAAAAAGAAGAGGTAATGACCCTATAAGTTGGTATCTTTCAAATATAGGTCGCGTCCCTTTATTAACACCCGCTGAAGAAATTGAATTGGGCAACCAAGTTCAAAAAATGATGGTTCTTACTGAAGACGGTCAACTAAATGAAAAAACAAAAGAATTTACTCCTCAAGACAAAAGAACTATAAAAATTGGAAGAAGAGCAAAAGAGAGAATGATGAAAGCTAATTTAAGGTTAGTAGTTAGTGTTGCAAAAAAATATCAAGGTAAAGGACTAGAACTTTTAGATCTTGTTCAAGAGGGTTCTTTAGGTCTAGAGAGAGCAGTCGAAAAGTTTGACCCTACAAGAGGGTATAAGTTTTCTACTTATGCCTTTTGGTGGATTCGTCAAAGTATGACCAGAGCTATTGCCTGCCAATCCAGAACTATTCGTTTACCAGTTCATTTAAGTGAGAGACTTGCCACTATTAGAAAAATAAGTAGGGAATTAGCTCATAAACTTGGAGCAATGCCAAGTAGAATTGAAATTGCAGAAGCAATGGAAATAGATGTAGAGGAACTAGATTCTGTTTTGAGGCAGGCTCTATCTACAAGTAGTTTGGACGCACCTGTAAATGGAGATGATGGGAGAAGTTTCTTAGGTGATCTTATCGCAGACAGTAATAATGAAGAGCCCCTAGATAAAGTTGAGCAAAAAATGCATCAAGAGCAGTTAGGAAAGTGGTTAAGTCACTTAAGCGAACAAGAACAACATGTTCTGAAGTTAAGATTCGGGTTAGATGGAAATGAGAGACACACCTTAGCAGAAATAGGAAGGTTATTAGAAGTCTCGAGAGAAAGAGTAAGACAAGTGGAACTTAAGGCTCTTAGAAAACTAAGAAATTTAACTAGAAAATTACCTAGTGGGATTTAATTTAATCTTCAGCCCAAATATATTTAGTTAATTCGTTAGAAGGTGGTTCTGGAGCATCTAAAGCATTTTTAACAGATTCAGAGATTTCTAAATCTATTTTTTTCTCTATATTTTTTAATTCCTCCTCTTGAGCAAAATTTCCATCTATCATCTGATTAGCTAATTTCTTAATAGGGTCCCTTTTCGCCCAGAATTCCTTCTCTTCCTCAGCTCTTAATTCATCTGGATCGGCTAAAGAATGACCTCTGAATCTGTAAGTTAAACATTCCAGTAATGTTGGACCCTCTCCAGCTCTTGCTCTTTCAACAGCTCTTTGAGCGGCTCCCCTCACAGCTAATACATCCATACCATCAACTTCTTCACCATGCATCCCGAAAGCTGATGCTTTTCTCCATATTTCTGGGTTGCTTGTAGCTCTGTCATGAGCCATTCCAATAGCCCATTTATTATTTTCAACTACAAAAATTATTGGTAACTTCCATAATTGAGCCATATTCAAACATTCAAAGAATTGTCCATTATTACAAGTCCCATCTCCAAAGAAAGCAGCTGTTACAGAGTCACTTTGATTGTCACCTGCAACTTCTTTTTTGTATTTACTTGAAAAGGCTGATCCCAAAGCAACTGGAATACCTTCTCCAATAAAAGCATATCCTCCTAATAGATGATGCTCTTTTGAGAACAAATGCATAGAACCACCTCTGCCTTTACTGCATCCTGTTGCTTTACCAAATAATTCACTCATCACTTCAAAAGATGGAACACCTGCACTAAGCGCATGAACATGATCGCGATAGGTACTACAAAACCAGTCATGCTTCCTTTTCATTGCACCTATCACACCAGTACTGATTGCTTCTTGGCCGTTATAAAGGTGTACGAAACCAAACATCTTACCTCTGTAGTACATTTCAGCACATTTATCTTCAAATCTTCTACCAAGCGTCATGTCTTCATAGAGAAATAATCCGGTTTCACGATCTAACTTCGCTTTTTTTAAGTCCTGAAGATTTGAAATTCTCTCTACGTGTGTTTCCAAGAAAATACCTTAATGAAGTTTTGGTTTGTTAACATTCTAAGCCTCAATGGACGATTTTCATGTTTTTTTTTAATAACTCTCCAAGACATTATGAAAAAAAATTATAAATTGATAAAATTCATCTAAAGGATTTTCAATAGGATATTTGTTTGGAACTTCCATTAGATCACTTTCGTTTAATAGGCGTAAGCCCCTCAGCAACATCTGAGGAAATATTAAGGGCTTTCCAATTACGCTTGGATAAAACTCCTGATGAAGGATTCACGTACGAGGTTTTAACTCAAAGGTCAGAATTGCTTCGCCTTACTGCAGATTTGCTTACAGATCCAGATAGTAGAAGAGATTACGAAAATTTATTGTTAAATGGAGCATCAGGTTTAGATTTATCTTCAAATAGAGAGGTTGCAGGATTAATTCTCCTTTGGGAATCGGGCTCTGCTAAAGAGGCCTTTAAAATAACAAGAAAAGCATTGCAACCCCCTCAAACCCCTGCATTGGGTAGCAGTAGAGAAGCTGATCTTACCTTGTTAGCGGCTTTGACATCTAGAGATGCAGCGATACAAGAACAAGATCAAAGATCTTACTCAAATGCTGCAGATTTTTTACAAGAAGGCATACAGCTTCTTCAAAGAATGGGCAAACTAGGGGATTTACGGAAAACTCTAGAGGAGGACTTAGTGTCGCTTCTGCCGTATCGAATTCTTGATTTGTTAAGTAGAGATTTAAATGAATATGAGTCGCATAAAAAAGGTTTAAGTATGCTGGAAAATTTAATAATCAAAAGAGGCGGATTAGAAGGTAAAAATAAATCTGAATATAATGATTATCTAAATCAGCAAGAATTTGAATCTTTCTTTCAACAAATAAAGCCATTCTTAACTGTTCAGGATCAGATAGATTTATTTTTAGAATTACAAAAAAGGGGTTCAAGTGAAGCGGGATTTTTAGCTTTTTTATCTTTAACAGCAATTGGTTTTGCAAGAAGAAAACCTGCAAAATTATTCGAAGCTCGAAAAATATTAAAAAAACTAAATTTATCAGGACTTGACTCAATGCCATTAATAGGTTGCCTTGATTTGCTTTTAGCAGATGTTGAGCAATCCTCAGCGAGGTTTTTAAGTAGTTCCGATGAGAAGTTAAGAGATTGGTTAAATAATTATCCTGGAGAAAAATTAGAAGCAATATGTATTTTTTGTAAAAATTGGTTAGAAAATGATGTTTTGGTTGGTTATAGGGATATTGATTTAAAAGAAATCGATTTAGACTCTTGGTTTGAGGATAGAGAAATCCAAGAATTTATTGAGCAAATAGAAAAGAAGTCAAATAGAACTGTATTTAAGTCTGGGCCTCAAAATAAACCAAATTTTAAAGCACAAGAATCTCTAAAAGATTTAAGTACGGAACCTGATTTCAATTCGGACAATGTTGAAGAAGGACGATTACCTTTGCCTGGTGGAGTAAAAGAAGATGATCAAGAAGTTATTGAAGAAAATATTTATACAGATGAGATTATTAAAAATAAATCAATAGAGTTTTATAAGTACGCAATGGAAAAGATTGCCGAATTAAAATTTGTATTTGGAGAAGCGTTAGAGAACTATAGAATATCTAATAAATCTCCCTACCTAACATATCTTTATGCCTTTTTAATTTTATTTGCTTTTGGCATAGGTGTTGGACTTGTAAGAAATAATCTCAAAAAACCTGCACAGGAAAAAGAAATAATTGATAGCTCATTATCTATAAATGAAAATAAGAATGTCTTTAATGAAGTTTTAAACCAAGACGATAAAAAAAAAGTTCTCGATAAATCAAAAATTATTCTACCAGCAAATACAGAAAAAATTTCTTTTTCAGGAGGAGAAATAAAAACTGCTTCTCCCTCCCTAGAACAAATTGAATATTTAATTAATACATGGCTTGTAAATAAAAGTAAATTTCTAGCAGGAACAAGTGAAATTAATTTATCAAAGATAGTTCAAAATGATTTGATTAATAGATTAACAAAGGAAAGACAACTTGATATTCAAAAAGGCATCTACAAAAATATAAATACTAATATTGAAAATATTGTACTTTTAACTCAAACTGCATCCAGAATATCAGTATCAGTTGACTTGAAATATACAGAAAAAATTTTAAAAACAGATGGAGAATTGATAAATGAAACAACTTTTACTCCTTTTTTAAAAGTTAAATATATTTTAGGTTTCTCAAATAATTCTTGGAAATTAGTTGACTACATAAGTGGTGTTTAGGATTAGCTATTACTATCATCTATAATATTTAAATAAATAACCATAAAAAATGTTTGATGAACTCTCTTCACGCTTTGAAGACGCTGTTAAGGGTTTAAGAGGTGAAGCCAAAATTAGCGAAAATAATATTGATGATGCTTTAAAGCAAGTCAAAAAAGCATTATTAGATGCTGATGTTAGTTTATCGGTGGTCAAAGAATTTGTTTCAGAGGTAAAAGATAAAGCTATTGGAGAAGAAGTCGTAAGAGGTGTTAATCCAGGACAGAAATTTATAGAAGTTGTCAACAAAGAATTAATAAATATTATGGGAAATGAAAATTCCCCATTAAACGAAAAAGAGACCCCACCTACTGTTATTTTGATGGCAGGTTTACAAGGTGCAGGAAAAACAACAGCAACAGGTAAGTTAGGCCTTTATTTGAAGGAAAAAGAAAAAAAGGTTTTATTAGTGGCAGCTGATATTTATAGACCTGCAGCTGTTCAACAACTTAAGACAATTGGTAATCAGTATGATTTAGAAGTTTTCTCAGCGAAAGAAAAAGATAGTAAGCCTGAAGAAATAGCAAAAGATGCTTTGATTTACGCTAACGCAAATAATATAGATACCTTAATTGTTGATACCGCAGGAAGATTGCAAATAGATGAATCAATGATGAGTGAAATGGTTCGAATTAAAGAAGTGACAAAGCCTAATGAAGTTTTGCTGGTTGTTGATTCTATGATTGGACAAGAAGCAGCTGACTTGACGAAGTCATTTCATGAAAAAGTGGGGATATCGGGGGCAATATTAACTAAGTTAGATGGCGATTCAAGAGGAGGAGCTGCACTTTCAATAAGAAAAATAAGTGGAAAACCAATAAAATTCATAGGAACTGGTGAAAAGATAGAAGCATTGCAGCCATTTCATCCTGAGAGAATGGCAAGCAGAATTCTGGGCATGGGAGACGTATTAACACTTGTTGAAAAGGCACAAAAAGAAGTTGAGCTTGCTGATGCGGAAGTAATGCAAAAGAAACTTCAAGAGGCAACTTTTGACTTTAATGATTTTGTTAAGCAAATGAGATTAATGAAGAGAATGGGATCACTTGGAGGCTTAATTAAATTAATACCAGGGATGAATAAAATTGATGATGGAATGATAAAAAATGGGGAAGAACAATTAAAAAAAATTGAATCAATGATCTCTTCTATGACTTTAGAAGAAAAGCAAAAGCCAGAAGTCCTTGCGGCTCAACCATCAAGAAGACAAAGAATTGCACAAGGCAGTGGATATCAAGCAAAAGATGTTGATAAAGTACTCGCTGATTTTCAAAGAATGAGAGGTTTTATGAAACAAATGTCAAATGGTGGAATGCCAGGAATGGGTGGAATGCCAGGAATGGGTGGAATGCCAGGAATGGGTGGAGGAAATGGTAATAAATCATTTAAAAAACAAAAATCAAATAAAAAGAAAAAAGGTTTTGGGGATTTATAGTTTATGAATAGCTACCTTCAAATGATATTATTAAGAAATCTGTATTAATTTAAAATGATTAAATTGCGCCTCAAGCGCTTTGGAAAGAAAAAAGAAGCAAGTTTCAGGATCGTTGCATGCAATAGTACTTCCAGAAGGGATGGAAGACCTCTTCAAGAATTAGGTTTTTACAATCCAAGAACTAAAGAAACTAGGCTTGACACAGAAGCATTAAGAATCAGGCTTACTCAGGGAGCACAACCTACCGATGTTGTAAGAACTTTATTAGAAAAAGGTGGATTACTAGAAAAGAAAGTTAGACCTTCCATAGCTATTGGTAAGGCCAAGTTAGAAAAAGAAAAGATTGCAAAAGCCAAGAGTAAAGAAGCTGAAAGTGATAGTAAAGAAGCTGAAAGCTAAAAAATTGTTAAATTTAATTTTACATATCAATTAAATGAAAGAAGTTTCCAAAACTGGTCACTTCAAAATAGATTTGCCAAACTCGGATGCTGCCACTGCTTTATCTGGTCCTGGGAATTCTTTTTTAAAAAAATTTGAATCTCTTACAGGTGTCTCCCTAACTATTAGAGGTTTACAACTCGAATTGAATGGAGTAATTCCTAAACTTGAAAGGGCATCTGCATTGGTAGAGCTAACAAGACCAATTTGGGAACAAGGATTAGAAGTACCAGAAGTGGATCTTAAGGCTGCTCTAAGTTCCTTAAATATGGGAGAATCTTCTTCTCATGCTGAGCTTGGAAAAAAGATTCTAGCTCGTTCAAAAGAAGGGAGATATTTAAGGCCTAGAACGATAAGACAAAAAGAATATGTTGAATCTATTGAGAACTTTGATTTGACTTTCGCTATTGGTCCAGCAGGTACGGGTAAAACATTTTTAGCAACTGTTTGTGCTGCCAGATTATTAAATGAGAAAAAAATCGAAAAAATTGTTTTAACAAGACCAGCAGTAGAAGCTGGTGAAAATTTAGGATTTCTGCCTGGAGATTTGCAGCAAAAAGTTGATCCGTACTTACGACCTTTGTTTGATTCTCTACATAGTATTTTTGGATACGATAAAACAAATTCATTAATTGATAAAGGCATTATTGAAGTCGCACCACTAGCATTTATGAGAGGAAGAACATTAGATAATTCTTTGGTTATTTTAGATGAAGCTCAAAATACTACCTCTTCTCAAATGAGAATGTTTTTAACTAGATTAGGTGAAAGATCAAAGATGGTTGTGAATGGAGATATTACTCAAATTGATTTAAAAAATGATCAGTTAAGTGGTTTAGTTGAAGCATCGGAAATATTTTCTAATACTGAAGGAATAAAGTTTTGTTCTTTAACTGTTGATGATGTAGTTAGACATCCTTTAGTGCAGAAAATTATTGAAGCTTATAAATAAAATATTACTCGGGTGAACCGTACACTGAAATATAATAAATTTGGTAGAATGAGATTAATTTAAAGGTATAAAAATGCCAGCAAGTAGTAATTTTAATCAAGCTATTCGCGATGCTCAAACTAGTTCAATCGTCGGACCAAATGTAGTACAGAAAGCTCTTCCTTATGTAGGAGGAGGAATGGTTTTGACTTCTTTAGGCGTATTGGCAGGTGTTTCACTAATAGCAACAAACCCCTCATTATTTCAGCCTCTATCAATTGTTGCTTTAATCGCTGAATTGGTTTTATTTTTTGTTGCAACAAGTGCCGCTAACAATGCGAACAATTCAAAAGCTCTTCCCTTGTTAACTGGATTTAGTTTATTAACTGGATTTACGTTAAGTGGAATAGTAGCTTTGGCAATCGGAACAATTGGTATTGGATCTGTTGGAACAGCTGCACTAGCAACAGGTATTACTTTTGTAATAGCTTCTTATACAGGTCAAAGGATGAGCGATAGTGTTGGACAAGCTCTAAGCGGAGTTGTTGGACTTGGATTAATTGGTTTATTGATAGCAATGTTTGTTCAATTAATCGGGGGATTCTTTGCTCCAGGAGTTTTTGGAGGTTCAGGTCTTGAACTGATGATCGCGGGATTCGGAACTGTTTTATTTGTTGCGATGTCTTTCTTGGATTTTTACACAATGCCAAGAAGATATAATGATGATCAATACCTCGCTGGAGCATTGGGTATGTATTTAACCTATATAAATTTATTTGTATTTATTTTAAGATTGATGATTGCACTTCAAGGCGGTGGAAGAAGAAATTAAAAAATAATTTTAACTTAATTTATATATCTAAAGCGTAGATCTATCTACGCTTTTTTATTGTGCAATATCAAGAATTTGATGCTTTATAAATTGCTTTTGCTTTTCATTATATTTTTTTGAATTATCGAAGCTATTTCCAAGATTATCTAAATCATTCATTATTTGATTAATATTTTTAGTAACAGACTTAGTTTCTAAAACTCGCAAAATGTTTTTACATCTCTCTGATATATTTTCCGAATTGGATTTATATTCAAGATTATTGTCACTTTCATGAACAATTATTTGGGCAGAGCTCATAATTAGATTTTTAATTACTATTTCAACTACATCATCTCCAGCTTCTTGAAGTTTGAAAACAAATGAGAACGGAAGCTTATCTAATAAATAACAATTTTGATCTGACAATGCATACGCAAAAAAACCTCTTAAACCGTTTTTTGTTTTAATTAGCTCTGCGACTCTATCCGCCAAAACTTCCTCACTTAAAAGATCTTCTCCCCATTCATTACACCATTGAGCAGATATATTTATTGCCTGAGTAAAAGAAGTTTCTTTTAAGTTTATAGCTTTTTTTATCATTTTTGATCAGAATTTTATTATGGATATTTTAAAAGACTTTTGACTAATTATAAATCTGGTTTCGTAACTTTACTAGGAAGGCCAAATGTAGGGAAATCTACTTTAATAAATAAGTTAATTGGAGAGAAAATAACAATTACGTCTCCTGTTGCTCAGACTACTAGAAATAAATTAAAAGGAATACTTACTACAAAATTTGGGCAAATAATTTTTGTAGATACGCCTGGAGTTCATAAACCTCATCATCTTCTAGGCGAAATACTTGTGAAAAATGCTAAATCAGCAATAAATGGAGTAGATATGGTTGTTTTAGTTCTCGATTCAAGTGTTGAACCTGGGAGAGGTGATGAATTCATAAAAGATTTTTTAGTTGCAAATAAAACTGAATTTATTGTTGCATTGAATAAATGGGATTTAGTTAATAAGGAATTCAAAAGTTTAAGATTAGATCAATATAGAAAAGTTTTTGGAACTAGTAAAAGTTTTCAAATGGTAAGCGCCTCTGAAGGAGATGGGTGCTCTGAATTGATTGATATAATTTTAAATTTCCTCCCAATAGGACCAATGCTTTACGAGGAAGATACAATATGCGATCAACCCCTAGATAATTTATTAGCGGATTTAGTAAGAGAGCAAGTATTAATCAATACAAGGGAAGAAGTCCCCCATAGTGTTGCAGTAAAAATAGAAAAAATTAAGGAAATTAAAAGAGATAAGTGTAAAAACTTTACGGCTATTTTGGCTACAATTATTGTTGAGAGAACAAGTCAAAAGGGAATTCTTATTGGTAAAAAAGGTTCGATGTTAAAGACTATCGGTCAGACTGCAAGATTAAATATGAAAAAGTTAATAAATGGTCCAATTCACTTGGAGTTGTTTGTAAAAGTTGTTCCAAATTGGAGAAAAAAAGAATCAAAATTAATGGAGCTAGGTTATGAGGTGGATTATTAAATGACTCGTTTCAATTTTGACGTAATTACTTTGTTTCCCAAAGCTTTTGAATTAATCAATAATTTAGGGGTCATAACAAGAGCTTTAGAGAAAAATCTGATTAATGTCAACTTGCACGATTTAAGAGAATACGGAGAAGGTAATTATAGGCAAGTAGATGATAAGCCTTACGGGGGAGGTTCAGGGATGGTTTTAAAACCAGAACCGATCTACAAGGCTCATGATTCAATAAATAAATTACCGAATAGTAAAACTCTTTTAATGACTCCACAAGGTAAAGTCTTGAAGCAGCAGGATCTTTTAAGATGGTCTTCTTTAGATCAATTGATAATTATCTGTGGGCAATACGAAGGTTTTGATGAAAGAGTTAGATGTTTAGCTGATGAAGAGGTTTCTATAGGTGACTATGTACTCTCAGGAGGTGAAATTCCCGCGATATCAATTATTAATGGTTTGACAAGATTATTGCCAGGAACCCTTGGAGCGCCAGGATCTTTAATAGATGAAAGTCATAATTCTTCATTATTAGAATATCCTCATTACACTAGACCTCGCGTTTTTAAGAATATGAAAGTACCTGATGTTCTTATTAGCGGAAATCATAAAGAAATAAAACTTTGGAGGGAAGAACAAAAGTTAAAAAGAACTTTTAATAGAAGGAAGGATCTCATGAAACGCCCACCCCCTAACTAATCGAGTTCTAATTAAAAAAAATTTTTTTAATTATTTTTAATTATTTTATTTTTGATATTGAAGGTGGGGAAAGAAAAATTTTATAAAATATAAATTGGGAAGTTATCAACAAACCTAAATTCATAACTGTGGATCATAATTTTAGAGAGCAAAATAAAATTAAAATTTCTCAAATATTAATTAAAAATGGATATAAAATTATTTTTAAACAATATAGTTGGCTTATTAAATGAGATATTTGGGCTGTTTTAGATTTGTAACAGCAGTTTTTGAATATATGTACAAGAGAAAATTTGAAAGTTAATTATTTCCTAAACTTACTCAGTTAAAATTTAAAACTCCAATAGAGGGTGTGTCTTCAAGAAGCATATATAGATAATTATTTTTTAATTTTAAATCTCTTATCCTTTCTCCAACCTCTAGTCTTTTGAGATTTTTCATAAGCCCCTCATCTGTTAATGTGAAAAAATAAAGTGATTTATCTTTTAATGAGCTGACGGCATAGTTACCCTTATTGATTTTAACAATTTCTGAAATACCAATAGATGGAACAAACGATTTAAGTGGCTCAAGAAAACCATATTTAGAATGAGATTTGTGAAGAGGATATTTTTCATATTTCTTTTTATTTTTTTCAATCCTGCCTCCATAATGTTCTCCGGCAGATGCTATTGGCCATCCAAAATTATAAACTTCACTTCTTTTTTTATTAATTCCTGTCAATATATTAATCTCATCCCCTCCTTTTGGTCCGTGTTCAGTTGACAATAAGAAATTATTTTCTTTATCTAGATATAAACCTTGTGGATTTCTATGCCCCATGGAAATAATTTTGTATTCTCCATTTTTTAAATTAATTTTAATTAATTTTCCATTAACGCTATTTATATCTTGAGCGAGATATCTACTTCTATAGTCTCCTGTTGAAAATATGATATTACTATCATCAAAAGGTACCAATCTGCCTCCAGCTTGGACTGCTTGGAATTCTCCATCTACGTTTTTTTCCTCGTGAATACATTCTTTTGAAGAAAATAATTTTTTGAAATTTAAATTTTCATAATTTAATTTGCCCGAAAGTACACTTGTGTTCCAACAATTGCTACTTATCTCTTCTGAATAAGAAATATATATATTGTCTTTGAAAATCAATAAATCTTTAATAGAGAATTTTTGAGATATTTTAAATTGTTTCAAATTTATAAATTCATCAATATTATTTTTTATTTGTTTAAAGTTAACTTCGTTTGAAGGGAAATCTTCACTAAATGCTAATAAGCCTTTAGAAGAAACAATAATCAAGTCATCTGCATTAAAATCAATGTAACCAGTGCCAGGAAAGTCTTGGTATATTCCACTATAGAAACCTGAAGTTAATTTATATTTTTCTAGGTTGACATTATTTAATATCGTTAGATTTGGTTCTAATAATTTAATTGTACTTTTAACTGTTTCAATATCTGTACCACTATTTTTTTTATATACTTCTAGCTCAGCTAAAAGAGGTGATAATGATTTTATGGTCTTATATAACTTTGAATTTGACTCTGAAAGATTATCAATTAATCTGTATGGAAAAATGTATTTTTTGATAAATGCTTTTTGATCAGGACTTGGACCCAAAAAAACATATAATTTTAAATATGTTTTATTTACGAAATCTTTATTTGAAAAAAAATAACTAGATAAGCCGATGATAATGCCTATTAATAATGATATGTTAACTTTTTTGGAATTATTCATAATTCGATAATAGCAAATCAAAAATTTAAACAATGGTTCTCTTTTTGTTAGAATGAAATCAAACAAAAGTAAAAATTATCAACAAATATCAAGCAAAATATCCATTAATTAAAATGCATTTATTTTTTAATATGGTGCAAAAACCTTTTTGATATGAATAAAAAACCTCCAAAATTCAGAATAGGTAATGGTTATGACATTCATCGATTATTAGAGGGTAGGAATTTAATAATTGGAGGGATAAAATTACATCATCCTGATAATTTAGGTCTTGATGGACATAGTGATGCAGATGTTCTTATTCACTCAATAATGGATGCATTATTAGGAGCCCTCTCACTTGGAGATATTGGAAAATATTTTCCTCCTTCTGATCAAAAATGGAAAAATGCAGATAGTTTATTATTGTTAGCTAAAGTTATTGAATTAATAAGAAAGCAAGGATGGGAAGTAAATAATATTGATAGTGTTATCGTGGCAGAAAGGCCAAAGATCAAACCTTATGTTGAACTAATGAAAAAAAATATTTCTGATACTTTGCAAATAGATGATTGTTTTATAGGAATTAAAGCAACCACAAATGAAAAGTTAGGGCCTGAGGGTAGAGAAGAAGGTATAAGTTGTCACTCAGTTGTATTACTTGAGAAAAAAGAATGAAAATAAACTTTATAATTAAAGACAAAATAAAAACACTTTCTTTTTTGTTTATTTGTCTATTCGTTTTTCTTCTTCAAATCAATTCTTCAATCCTTAACGCTATACCCATGGATAATGATCAAAGTGGACTCGTCACAGAAGAATTGAGACTTAAAATTCCTTCTAAGTTTAAAAAAATATGGCTTCAGGCTGAAAAAGAAGTTTGGGAGCCTTGGTTATCTATTCAAGATGGTTTTTTGGGTAGACAAATATTTTGGGATAAAGAAAAAGAAGAAGCTTTAATATTGGTAAATTGGGAAAATAAAAAACTATGGAAAAGTATATCAATGAACGAAGTAAATGAGGTGCAAGAAAAATTTGAAGAAAACGTTAAAACATCTTTGAATACAAACGTTAACCCCTTTGAATTAATTTATGAAGGAGAGTTAGTAAAACAAGGATGAATTTAGATATTAGGTTTGACTTCCAGAGAAGAGAAAGAATTGGACTTATTGAAGCGATTTGGGGTGCAGATAAAAGTATAGATCAATTAAAGAGAGTGTCTAAAGAAGTCTTAGAAAAAAAAGAAGTAGTTTTTATTACTCGCATTGATAAAGAAAAAGCTAGGCCTTTATTAGATATGTATGAAGATGCAATATTCTATGAAGAAGCAAATTGTCTCAGAATTGGGGAGAGTCTTAAAAAAATCTCTACTGAAAAAAAAGTTGCAATAATCTCAGGAGGTTCTAGTGATTTAGCTGTAACACTTGAAGCTAAATTCTCCCTTGAAATCTACGGAGTGAGCTGTCAATCTTTTATAGATGTAGGAGTAGCAGGTCTTCATCGTTTATTAAACCAGATAGATGAAATTAATAAATTTGATGTTCTTATAGTTTGTGCGGGAATGGAAGGAGCACTAGCAACTGTCATTGGAGGCTTATTACCTCAACCTATAATAGCAGTGCCGGTTTCAGTAGGTTATGGAGTTAGTAAAAATGGAGAAACTGCTTTAAATAGTATGTTATCGAGTTGCGCACCTGGGATTTCGGTTATGAATATAGATAATGGTTATGGAGCGGCAATGGCTGCGCTAAGAATTATAAAAAGGATTACCTAAAGGTATATTATTTTTTTTCTATTTCCAATAAATTCTCTATCCATAAGTTTAGTTGTTTAGAAAGAATTCCTTCTTCACGCATTCTTATAGCCTTAACAACAACACTCGTATTTATCCACTCTGGATATCTTTTGGTCATTTATTTAACTTACATTAATTATAATTTGATATAAATTTCTCTAAAAACAAGCTCTAAGTAACAAAATTAATTTATTATGTTCGATTTGGTACCTAATCTTGATAATTCTGAGGAAGTATCATCACCTTCCACATTTTTTAATCTTTCTATTAATTCGCATAAATCTTTTTGGGCTAATTCACCATTTGGTTCCCATTTCAAAGATCTTGAATTTTGATTTAGGTTTTCTTTCATTTCTAAACTGAAGTAATAAGAATATAAAATGAAAAAATTAAAAATTGGGTTATTGTTTCAAGCTTAAAGTTAAAAAAGTATGAAGATTTCCGAATTTCTACTATTTAGTAAATTATCCGCCTCCAACAATAGATACGATTTCTAGCCGGTCTCCTTCTTTAATTATTTCACTATCCCATTTTTTTGAGTTGATAATTAGCTCATTTACTTCAACCACCACAGTATTTTGCTTATATCCTAGGAATTCTAAAGTGCTTGAAAGTAAAGCCTTTTCATTACCTAATTCTATTTTTTTTTCTTGACCGTTTACTCTAATCTTCATGGGATAATTCTTTTATAATAATGATAGCTTCCTCTTTTGGATCTTCTGAATTTAGCAGCCCAGAAACTATTGCAACCTTACTAATCCCATGATTTTTTAAAGAAGAGATATTTAATTTATTAATTCCTCCTATGGCAAAACAAGGTATATTTATATCTTTTGTTAAGGCCTTAATTTTCTCTACACCGAGAGGTTCTTTATTCTTCTTTGTTAAGGTTGGAAAAACTGGCCCGACTCCAATGTAATCGCATTCATCTTTTACAGCCTTATTGATATCAGTTAAATTGTTGGCTGAAACGCCAATAATTTTTGAGGCACCAAGTAATTTTCTTACTGTTTTTATATCGAGGTCGTCTTGACCAAGATGAACACCATCTGCATTTGATGCAAGTGCTATATCTAATCTGTCATTAACGATGAATAAAGAATTATATTTCTTACATAAGTTGTTTATTTCAATTGCCTCTTTGAGATGATCTTTATCATTACCTTCTTTAAATCTATGCTGAATTATTTTTACCCCTCCTAACAATATTTTTTCAATTATTTCTAATAAGTTTTCTCTTTGGTCTGTTATCGAATATAAATTGTTTTTACTAATTATTAATTGGGCTCTCTTACGAGTATTGAAATTTAAAAGTTCAATTTCTAAAGTGTAAATTTCATATCTAATTTCGGAAGCTATTTTAGAAAGTTTATAATTATGAAACCTTGAAAATTCCTCAATAACTCTTAGAGCTTCTTGAACCCTTGCAGAATTAGAACTTATTATTTTAGAGGAGCTATTCCTGTTGATTTGTTCAACATGAGATAATCCTTTGCATTGATCTTCAATATGGTTTCTTGATAATTTATAAATTTCCAAATGATTCTTACCTAATATTTGTCTGAAGTTTTTTATTTTTATAACATAATCTTCATTACCTAAAGCAAATCTGGCCCAGTCTTCTAAAACCCTCAGACCTTCTCTTGCTCTATCCAGATTAGCATCAATAATTTGAGATATTCGTAAATCTTCAGGTTGAATTATGTTTGGATTTTTCATATATAAATTTATTTATTATGCTTACTAAGTATTTTTAATGCATTTTTTCTGTCTTTTGAAATTTGATTGGAGAGTTGATCAATATTTTGAAACTTGATTTGAGATCTAATCTTCTCAATAGGTTCTACTGATAAATTTAGCCCATATAGGTTGATATCTTTATTAATTAAATGAACTTCAACAGCAGAGGGCAAGAGAGGATCAATAGTTGGTTGAGAACCGAGATTCATAACAGAGGCAATTTTATTGGAAGAATTGTTTATGGTAGACCAGGCTGCATAGACTCCTTCGCCAGGTAAAAATTTTCTTCCATCTATTTCAAGATTTGCTGTAGGAAATCCTAGGCTCTTTCCAATACCTTTTCCTTCAACTACTTTTCCTTTAAAACTGTATGGCCTATTAAGTATTTTAAAAGCATTCTTTAAATCACTTTTATGTAATAAATCTCTTACTCTGCTGCTGCTTATTCTTCCTTCATTATCCTCTAAAATTGAAATGATTTTTAGTTTTATATCCAAATCTTTAGTGGCAAGTTTAATTGTATTAATATCTCCACTTCTTTTAAAGCCAAATCTAAAATTAGCCCCTACTGAAATACTTTTTGCTTGTAATTGATTGATCAAAATATTTTTAATAAAGTTCTCAGCACTTAATTTAGAAAGTTGCTTGTTAAAGGGAATTAGAACTAATTGTTCTATGCCAAGATCTTCAAGGATAGGGAGCTTTTCCTCTGGTAGATCAAGTCTAAGACGAGTTTCCTTGTATAATACTTCTCTTGGATGTGGCCAAAAACTTGCGATTGTGGGTGTGTAATTATTTTCTTTTACAACACTTTCTATTAATTTTCTATGACCCGCGTGTAAACCATCAAAACTACCAATAGCTATTGAGGTAGGCTGCTTAACTTCAGATGGTGATATTAAAGAGATCACAAGATAACGTGCAATTTTATGATTTTGATGGCAGATTTGAATAGATCATAGTTATTCAATCAAATGAATGTCTGACAAAATTGATTTTCAGTCGCTTTCATTTGGAATGCGGCGCATTGGCTGGATACGCTTTTGGATTCAATCCATTTTAGGTGTTGTAGTAACAGCTGTTTTGTTTTTTTCAAATGTTGTAAATAAAAGCGAAGGACAGCTGAGTTTGACTCCGGGTCTATCACTTACAACAATTTCTTTGATTTTACTACTTTTTAGTTTGTGGCAAGGTTGGTTAATAGTCCGAACTGGCAGAGCAATTGCAAGTAATGCTAGACCCTCTAGAGGGCAAACAAGCAAATTAATAAAAAGAGGCTTAATAAATGATTTGTTAGGGATTTTGTTTGGCTTAATTGGATATCAAGCACTTATGGGTGCACTTTTTATACAGGCTTCCTCTCAAACAACTGGCCAACTTATTACTGCGTCATCTGATATACCTATTACTGGTCTTGAGATTTTATCAGTACTAAGTAATACACAAGTTATCGCCGCTCATTTCTTTGGACTTTGCTTCTCTTTATGGTTGCTAAGAAGCATTTATAAATGAAGTATTGATTTTTGGCAACACATCTAAACTTCCTCTCCAAAATAAGTCTGGTTCTACTGGTGTAAGAGAAATTTTATTTTCTTGTATTTGAGAGACATCACTAGGCCAATTCTTAGGGCCATCACCTTTTGATTTAAGATCTAAAACAGCCTCACCTGCCAACCAATAATAATCATCGCCTCTTGGATCTTCCCTTTTAGAAAATTGGTTTTTATATTTTCGGATTGATAATCTTGTCCAGGATAATTCCTTAATTTTATTTCTTTCACACGGAGGTATGTTCAAGTTCAAAAGAAGAGACTTTGGCCAACGACCCTTTATTGCTTGTTCAGCAATATTCATTGAGATTTCACTAGCAAATTCAA